>JAGWJK010000147.1 GCA_028865845.1 Rhizobiaceae bacterium | reverse complement strand
CAACGCCGACCTGCTGGCGTTCATCCAGAGCTAAAGAGATGATTGGCGCCGGGGGGGCTTGCGTCCCGGCGCCAATGCTGCCCGCCATGAGGCAGCGGCTGGTGATCTGATGACCGACGAGCCCTTAGCCGGCGACCTCTATCAGGCGATCGTGTTGACGAGACCGCCTTCGGCACGCAGCGCAGCGCCGTTGGTGGCCGAAGAGCGCGGGCTCGCGAGGTAGGCGACCAGATTCGCCACCTCCTCGGCATCCACCATTCTCTGGAGGATCGAGGCAGACCTGGCGGTTGCAAAGAATTCAGCCTCGATCTCCTTGATCGGCGCGGATGGGTCCCTGGCCTGGCTGCGCAAGAAATCCTCGATCCCTTCCGAGCGTGTCGGACCCGGCATGACGGAATTGACGGTGACGTTGGTGCCGCGCGTCAACTGCGCGAGGCCGCGGGAAATCGAAAGTTGCGCAGTCTTGGTGGTGGCGTAGTGGATCATGTCCTGCGGAACGGCAATGCCGGATTCGCTGGAGATGAAGATGATGCGGCCCCAATTGCGCTCGATCATACCCGGCAGATAGGTGCGCGACAGGCGCACGCCGCTCATCACATTGACGTCGAAGAGATGGGTCCAATCGGCGTCAGCGATCTCGCCGAAAGCCTTGCTCTCGTAGATGCCGAGATTGTTGACCAGAATGTCGACCTGCTTGACGGCATTCGCGATTGCAGCCGCGCCATCCGCCGTCGCAACGTCCGCCAAAAGGCCGGTGACCGAACGGCCGCCGGAGGCTTCGATGCTGGCGACTGCGCTGTCGAGCTTGGTTTGACTGCGGCCGGTGATGATGACGTGCGCACCTTCCGTCGCAAGCGAGCGGGCAATTTCTAGGCCGATGCCGGCGGTGGCGCCGGTGACGAGAGCGGTCTTGTCGTTGAGTTGCAAATCCATGATGGGTCTCCAAAAATTTTGTCTGGAGAAAATCTAGGACTTGTGAACAGCAAGAACTATTTCCATCTTGCGACAAAGACCTGTGAATGGAGTTCACCAATGCCTCGTATTCTGATGGAACGCTCCGGCGAAATGGAAGTCTTCGCCCGCGTCGTGCAGGAGGGGGGCTTTTCGGCTGCGGCACGCAGCCTCGATCTGACGCCTTCCGCGGTCAGCAAGCTGATCGCGCGCCTGGAAGCGAGGCTCGGGACCCGCCTTCTCGTGCGCACCACGCGCGCGCTGACGCTGACGGAGGAAGGCGAGGCCTACCATCATGCGGCGATGCGCATCCTGCAGGAACTTAACGACGCCGACCAGGCGGCTGCGGGTGGTGCGGTCCGCGGCCGGCTGCGGGTCAATGCGTCTATCCCCTTCGGCTCGATGGTCGTGGCGCCGGCGATCGCCGTCTTTCTGGAGCGCAACCCGAAGCTGATCGTCGATCTCAGCCTGACCGACGATATCGTCGATCTCCTTGGCCAGCGGACCGATATCGCCATTCGCATGGGCACGTTGCCGGACAGCGGGCTGATCGCCCGCAAGCTCGGGGAAAGCCGGCGGGTCGTCTGCGCAGCGCCAGCCTACCTCGCCCGCCGCGGAACACCTGCGACACCCGAGGATTTGCAGCACCACGACTGCCTCACCTTCAATTTCCGGAGGGCCTGGCCGACATGGCCGTTTCGTCGCGATGGCCATGATATGCAGCAGCAGGTGACCGGCAGCCTGATCGTCAACAACGGCGAGACTATGCGGCAGATGGCGCTGGCAGGCGTCGGCATCGCCAGGGTCGGGCTGTTTCACGTCGCGGAAGATATCGCGGCAGGTCGGCTTGTTATCCTGCTTGAGGACTATAATCCCGGCGATCTGGAGATGATCAGCGCCGTCTATGTCGGCGGCGGCCCGGTACCGCTTCGGGTTCGGGCCTTCATTGAGCATATGGTCGAGACGTTGAGGCAGTCGCCGGGCGGCCTAAGTACCTAGAACAGCGATTGCTGTACCGGTTTCGGCGGCGCCGTCTGCACGCCTTCCAGCTCGAGCATGCGAGCCTTGGCGACAGAGCCGCCCGGAGCCGAAAATCCGCCGATCTTGCCACCGGCCGCGAGCACCCGATGACATGGGATGATCAATGCCACCGGGTTCTTTGCCATCGCCTGACCGACGTCGCGCGCCGCTTCCGGGCCGGCGCCGAGTTGCTTGGCGAGCGTGCCGTATGTGGTCGTATGGCCCCAGCCGACTTGGCGTGCCGCCGCATAGATCTGCTTGAAGAACGCATCCTGTTCGCTGAGATCGACTTTCACATTGGAAAAATCGATCTCCTCGCCGGCGAAATAGCGCTTCACGGCAGCGACCGCTTCGGACACCTCGGTCGTGGGCACGCCGGGTTCCGCATCCGGCAAACGCTTTTGCATCAGGCGCTCGGTCGCGTCAGCGCTTTTTGTCGGCAACTGAAAGCGGGTGATCCCGGCATCGCTCCAGGCGATACCGCAAAAGCCGCCGGCGGTTTCGAAGATCAGATAATGGTGCACCGTCTTGTTCATGACATGTCTCCGCATTCCATATGCCATGAAAATCGTGCGCCGCGGCTTTGAATTCAACCCGATTCTTGCGCGACCGGCATTGCCATAGCGCTTTCGTCGCGAGAAGCGGTGCTGCATGCACCGCCCCGATATCGATGCCACATTTCAGTAGATATCAGTAGCCGCCGCCGGTCGGCGCAGAATTCTGCATGGCCGGGCCGGCGGAATTACCGGTGGACGAGCAGGCCGCAACCGCCAAGCCGACGAAAAGGAGCAGCGCGATGGAGGAGATCGTTTTCAACATGTGAGGTCATTCCCTTGTTGGAGCGGGCGCGAGATGCCCATGACCTGCGGTGAACAATCGGGCGGGATGATTTATTCGATGCCGTCGGCATCAATTTGAACGACGAGCCAAAGCGTCGACGGGGTAATTTAAATTTGTTCACTATTTGTTCTTGATTTTGTCGAAACAGTGAGTCCAATATCGGCTCCGAGATCGTAGAGGAGGCGCGACAAAGATGCCGCGAGAAGCCGATGCTCGGTACGAAACATGACCAGTTTTCAATGGATTTCGGCATGCCGCCTGCGCCGCGTCGGCGACGACCGAAGCAGGCCATCACTCACATGCTCTATTACGCGGTTCTGCCCGAGCGCGAGGAAGCGATGAGGGCGGCGGACACAACCCTGCATCTGAAGAGAGATCTTACTCTTTCGGGCCAGTTGGTGCCGCCGAAGCGAATGCATGTGTCACTCGTTCCAATCGGCACATTCCTAAGGTTGCCGGAGGACATCGTTTTTGCATTGAAACTCATCGGAGCGCAGACGCATTTGAAGTCCTTTCGCGCCGAATTCAATCGCTATCTCACCTTCAAGCACGGTGAAAAATCATCATCCCTGGTGGTTTGCTGTGACGAGGGAAATGCGGAGCTAAAAGCGCTCTATCACGATCTGTCGGATGCGATCGAGGACATGGGATGGGCGTTGGACGTTCGTAAGCAATTCACACCGCATATGACGCAATTGCGCAGCAGCAGCTTCGCTCCCGAAACGCCATTGCGGGACCCGCTGACATGGAGCGTCCGCGAGTTCGTCCTGGTTCACAGCGTCGTTGGCATGGGTCTGCACCGCTACCTCGACCGATGGCCGCTGTTCGACTGAAATTTCCTACGGCGTTTGTGGGCCGCTTGTTGCAGCCGGTGCCACGACAGCGATGGCGTCGTCGACACTGAAGCTACAGCGTGCGTTGATATCAGGCATGCCTGCGGCTGCCATGAGATCACGAACGCGGTCATGGGCGCGGGCGAATTGCAAGCGAATGCCGGTTGCGCGCATGGCGCCGTCGAATTCCACCAGGGCATCGAGGGCGGTGCTGTCGAGATCGGAGCTTTCCTCGAGGCTGAGTACAACGGCTTTCAGGCCGGCCTCCTCCCGGCTGCGCGACAGAATTTCGGCAAAGACTGTGTCGGCATTGCCGAAAAACAAAGGTTCGCCTGGGCGCCAGATGGCAATACCCGGCGTTTCCGTCGCCTCGACGTGACGGCTCAAATCGACGAAGTTGTGGCTGCCGGCGAGCCGCCCGAGGCGAGCGACATAGGGTGATGCCAGCCGATGCATCATCGCGGCAAGCGACAGCGCGATGGCAAGCAACATGCCGTTGAGCACACCGAAGAACAACACGCCGGCCGCTGCGCCAAGCGCGACGTAGAAATCGCGACGCAGGCGCTTGAGGCGCAGGATCGGCCCGGGATCGAGCGCGTGGGTCAGCGCGGCTATGACCACTGCGGCCAGCACCGGCTCCGGCAAGCGGGCGACCAGTGGACCGGCACAGGCGATCAGGACAGCAAGACCGATCGCGGCGAAAATCGCGGCGATGTGCGACTGCGCCCCCGCCGCCTCGTTGGCGAAGCCGGCGGAAAAGCCGGCACCGACCGGCATCCCCTGCACGACCGCGCTCGCGATATTGGCAAGGCCGAGCGCACCGAGTTCGCGATTGACGTCAAGCGTGTCGCCATGGCTCAAGGCAAGCGCCCGCATCGTACCCCAGGATTCGGCAAAGAGTATCAGCACCAGCGGCACGGTGAATTGCACCAACCGCGAATAGGCCGGCCAGCTGGCATCCGGCAGTGTCGGCCATTGCGGCAGGATCTCGATCGTTCCGACCAGCGCGACGCCGTGGCTGGAAAGGTCGAAAACGACGGAGGCGAGAATGCCGGCGGCAAGCACAAGGAAGGCGCCGGGAATGCCCGGCAGGCGCTTCAGCGACAGCAGGGCGGCAAGGGCAACGCCGCCGGTCATGACGCTTGCCGCGTGCCATTGCGAAATTGCAGCGACCAATGTGGCGGCATAGGCGATGATATTCGAGCCCTGGACCGGCACGCCGACAAGGATCGGCAATTGATGCAGAATGATGGTGATCGCCAGTCCGAGGGCGAAACCGCGCAGTACCGGCCGGGAAATGAAGCCGGTGATGCCGCCCAGCCGCAATCCTGCGGCAACGACGAAGAGCAGGCCGGCGAGCGCGACGGCAATCGTGGCAAGGCTCGCCTTGACGGCGTCGTCTCCGGGAATGACGGCCAGTGTCGCCGCGAGGATTGCCGCCGACGAAGATGTCGGCGAAACGATCGCGAAACGGCTGCGCCCGACGATGGCGTAGACCAGGCAGCCGGCGATGCCTGCCAGAATGGCGCGATGCGGCGGCAAGCCGGCAATACCGGCATAGGCGACCGCCTCCGGCAGCATGAGGCCGGCCAGCGAAACGCCCGCGACGACATCCACCCTGTTTATCCCAGGCAAATCAAGCAACTTCGTCATCGGCCACTGACCATCGAAACCTCAATCCATCTATGGATAGAGATTCGCTAATAGGCCGCAACAGGAAAGAATCCGCTGCGACGAACTGTTTAGGTCATGCCACGCCGTCCGCCTCGCGGATCGGGCAAGTCGCAGCGACGGTTTCGCTGACGAAATCCATCACGGCCCTGATTGCAGCCGAGCGCCGCAGATCCGGATAGGTGACGAGCCAGAGATCGCGCGTCGGTGGCGGAACGGTAACCGGCAGCCGCGTCAGGCACGATTCGGCATCGCCGATGAAGTCCGGGAGCGCGACGACGCCGAGGCCGGCGCGGGCAGCCTGTAGTTGGCCGAAGACATCGCCGGCGCGAAAGACGATGGGCCTGCCGGCAAGGAGGCTGCGCAGCCAGGTCTGCTGCGTCAGATGCTCCAGCGCGACGTCGTAACCGATAAAAACCCAGTCATCTTCCGGTTGCTGCGCGATCTCGGCGGTGGCGTAGAGACCGAAACGCATCACGCCGATGCGCCGCAAGAGGAGATCGCTCCCCTCCGGACGCGACATGCGCACGGCGATATCGGCTTCGCCATGATCCAGCATGGCGCGGCGCGGAACGCCGGCGATCGTCAAGGTGATATCCGGATGCAACGCACGAAAGGCAACCGCCTTCGGCGCGATCAGATGGGCGGCGATCGACGGCGGCGCACTGACCTTGACGGCGGCGGACAGTCCGGCAACCGCGCTCTTCGAATAGCGCTTGATTGCCTCAACGTCCTCCTCCATGCCCGCCACCAGCGTGGCGATCGCCCGACCATCGGCGGTCAGCGGCGAGGTGCGTGGCCGCCGGTCGATCAGGCGCAGATCAAGGGCGCGCTCCAGAGCGGCGATGCGCCGACCAACGGTTGCGTGGTCGACCCCCAATTCGCGGGCCGCGGCCGACAACGAGCCGGTGCGCGCCAGGGAGGCAAAATGAAGAAGGTCCTGCCAATCGATCATCAGTGCATTATTGCACAGATGCGGTGAGTTCATACCGAATTTATTCAGGCGCACCTTTATGATCAAAGGTGCGGGCAGAAGGAGAATACCTCAATGCCCCAAGCCATTACTATTTCCGGTCCCGGCGGCCCTGAGACGCTGACGCTCGCCGATCTCCCGATCGAGGAGCCAGGACCGAAACAGGTCCGTGTTCGCCAGAGTATTTCAGGCGTCAATTTTGTCGACATCTACGTTCGAACCGGGCTTTACCCCTTGCCGCCGGGCCAGACCGTGCTCGGTTTCGAGGGCGCCGGCGTCATCGAAGCTATCGGGGCCGACGTGGAGAATTTGAAAGTCGGCGATCGTGTCGCCTATGTCGGCCATCCGCTCGGCAGCTACGCCGAAGTTCGCATCCTGCCGGCATCGCGGCTGGTGCGCTTGCCTGACGGCGTCAGCGAACGCCTCGCGGGCAGCTCGATGCTGCGCGGCCTCACCGCCCATATGCTGCTTTTCAAGGTCCATCCGGTCCAGGCCGGCGAATGGATCCTCGTCCATGCCGCGGCCGGCGGCGTCGGGCAGATCGTGACACGCTGGGCGAAGCGGCTTGGCGCGAATGTGGTCGCGACGGTCGGGTCGGAAGGAAAGGCGGAGTTCGCCTATGAAGCCGGTGCCGATGCCGTCCTTCTTCATACCTCCGAGGATTGGGTGGAAGAGGCCCGCCGCATTGCCGACAATCGCGGCGTCCATCTGGCGATAGACGGCATCGGCGGTGCGATGTTGTCGCAATCGCTCGCCACCGTCCGTCCTTTCGGCACCGTGGCCAGCCTCGGCCAGGCCGCCGGTCCGATCCCGCCGATCCAGATCGAAGAATTGTCGGCGCCGCGTGCCGTCGGCCTTTGCCGGCCGAGCGTCCTTACCTACTGCAACGATCCGGAATTCTACCGGCAAGGCGCGGCAGCCCTTCTCGCCGAATTGGAAGACGGCCTGCCGAATCCGATCGGCATGGAATATGCGCTGAAGGATGCATCCCAGGCGCATGCCGATTTGCAGTCCGGCCGCACAACAGGCAGCATTATCCTGACGATGTAAGCATCGGCGCGATGCCGATGGACGACCTTCGGTCCATCACGGATCGAGGGCGCTCATCGGCAGACCGGGCATCTCGATTTTTACGGCAAACACAATTAGTTGATCAGGCGGACAATCTTTGCTGCAGAGCAGCAATTTCGTTGACCCGCGCGCTCTTTGCCTGATACCAGTTTAGCAAATGGTGATGCGTGGTCGCTCGACCGCCGTCACCGTTCCTTACCCGGTACGAACCCCGATCCGTCGTGGCAAACAGCATAGGGCACCGCTCCTCCCCGGTGTCTGCAGGCAAGATTCGTGAACGCTATCTCCCCCTCCGCCCGGTCGAACTCGACCTTCTCGCTCCTGTCCATCGTCACGCTGACCTTCTTCGGCTACATCGCCATCGGCCTGCCGCTCGCGGTTCTGCCGACCTACGTCGACAGCGGCCTCGGCTTCGGTGTCGTCTGGGCCGGCATCGCCATCAGCACGCAATATGTGGCGACCATCGTCAGCCGCGCCCAGGTCGGGCGCCTCTGCGATCGCTATGGGCCGCGCCGGTCGGTATTCCTCGGCTTCCTCGCCTATGGCCTCTCCGGCGTTCTGACGCTGGTTTCGGCGCTGGTGACCGCCACGCCGGCGCTCAGTCTGACGTTGCTGCTTGCCGGCCGCCTGGCGCTCGGCGTCGGCGAAAGCTGGGTCAGCACGGCAGCGATCACCTGGGCCATCGGCCTTATGGGCGCGCGCGAAACGGTGCGGATCATTTCCTGGAACGGCATCGCCACCTATGGTGGCATAGCGCTTGCGGCTCCGCTCGGTGC
>JAGWJK010001266.1 GCA_028865845.1 Rhizobiaceae bacterium | reverse complement strand
ACACTGGCGACGCTTCCTATGTGCTGAAGATCTGCCGCACCGAATATGATTCCGTTGAACTTGACGCACAGAACGCCGCGATCCGCCATTTGCATACCAAGCCGGATGCGCCGCGAGTTCCCGATATCGTACCGGCAACGGATGGCCGCGAGATAATTGCCGTCACCATTCGCGAACAGGATTATCTGGTTCGGCTGCTGAGCTATCTCGACGGCCAGTCGATGACCCGGCGCAGGCACCTGCCGCTTGCCTCGATCTCCGCACTGGGGACGCTGTCGGCGCGGCTCGCCCGCGATCTTGCCGATTTCGACCACCCGGGGCTGCATCGCAACCTGCAATGGGATCTGCGGCGGGCGGGGCCTGTCGCCGTGCAGCTGCTCTCGGCAATCACGGATCACGAGGCGCGCGACCGCATCGCCAAGGCGATGGTTGCCGCCGTCAAGCGCGTCCGGCCGCTTGCCGCTGCGCTTCGGGTACAGCCGGTGCACCACGACATCACCGTCGACAATGTCGTCAGCCATCAGGACGCGCATGGGCGGCTGATCCCCGACGGCGTCATCGATTTCGGCGATATCATCCAGGGCTGGCTTGTCGGCGATCTCGCCGTCACCTGCGCCTCGTTGCTGCACCATGCCGACGGCGATCCCTTCTACATCATTCCCGCCATCAAGGCCTACCAGGCGGTCTATCCGCTGACGGTGCCCGAGCTGAAGGCGCTATGGCCGCTGATCGTCGCGCGCGCCGTTATCCTTGCCGCCAGCGGCGAACAGCAGCTCGCCGTCGACCCCGACAACGACTATGTGCGCGGCAATCTCGACCTCGAACGCGAGATCTTCGACGTGGCGACCGGCGCCAATCCCGATGTCATGGAAGCGGCAATCCTCAGGGCCGTCGGTATCGACACCGCCCCATTGGTGACCGAGGGCTGGTCGGCGTTGCTGCCCGACATGCATCCCGGCGCCATCGCCGCCATCGATCTTTCCGCAACGAGCCCGCTTTTCGTCGACGGCAACTGGCAGAAGCCGGATATGGACTGGCGGCTGCTTGCCAAGGCAGCCATCGCCTCGGGTGCTGCCGCGACCCGCTACGGCGAATTCCGGCTATCGCATGCCGACCTGCTGAGCATGACGCCGCCGCAGAATTTCGCGCTGCACAGCGACGTCTGCCTGCCGGCAGGCGCCACGGTCGCCGCGCCCTTTTCAGGACGAATCCATTGGAGCGGCCAGCATCTCGTTCTGATCGGCGAGAGCGTCAGCCTGCATCTGGATGGCGTCGATTGCGCGCTCGAAGAGGATGCGGCAATCGAACAGGGTGCCACCATCGGCACGATCGGCAGCGAAGGCTCCTCCGTCGGCGGCTTGCGGGTGCAGCTTTGCCATGCGCCCGGGCTGATCCCGCCGCTTTTCGTCGCAGCGCATCAGGCGGACGGATGGTCCGCCATCTGCCCCTCGCCCGCAGCGCTTCTCGGGCCAGCCACTGAGGCGCCACGGCTCGACGGCGCCTCCCTTCTTTTGCGGCGCGAGGCACATTTTGCCAGCCCGCAGAAGCATTACTACGACAACCCGCCGCAGTTCGAGCGAGGCTGGCGGGAGTTCATGTTCGACACCGAGGGCCGCGCCTATCTCGACATGGTCAACAACGTCACCATGCTCGGTCACGCGCAT
>JAGWJK010001265.1 GCA_028865845.1 Rhizobiaceae bacterium | reverse complement strand
GGAACGTAGTGTCAAAATTCCGGAAAGTCGCGTCCGGCTAACCGCATCCTAAGTGATTGATATTAAAAGAAAATGGTGGGCCCGGAGGGACTCGAACCCCCAACCAAGCGGTTATGAGCCGCCGGCTCTAACCATTGAGCTACAGGCCCGGCACGAGTAAAAAGCGGTCGTGCGGCGCTTTCGGGGCAATGGTTCCCCGCAAGCCGATCTGGCTCTAACGCAATTCGCCTTTTCCCACAAGGGACTGCCGCAATACCTTCACAATCAATCCGCACAAGCGATCTCTAAGGAAACACCAACCAAGGAACGAACCATGCCCCTGATGAAAACCAGAGATTTTGTCGTTGCTGCCGTTCTCGGCGCAAGTCTCCTTGTGCCCGCCGCCGGCGCCTTTGCCCAGGAAGCCAGGCAGCGCGAGGCGATCATCACCGTGACAGGCGAAGGCCATTCCGCAATCGCGCCCGACATGGCGATCGTCACCCTCTCGGTTGTCAAGCAGGCGAAGTCCGCCAAGGATGCGCTCGACGCGAACAACAAGGCCATGGGCGCGGTGCTGGCAACGCTCAAGGACAGCGGCATCGCCGAGCGCGACCTGCAGACCTCGGGCTTTTCCATCCAGCCGCAGTTTGTTTTCCAGAACGACAAGAACGGCCAGCAACTGCCGCCGACGCTGAGCGGCTACCAGGTGAACAACGGCTTGACGGTCAGGGTGCGCGACCTGTCGAAGCTGGGCGCCCTCCTCGACCAGGCAGTCAATCTCGGCATCAACCAGGGTGGCGATATTCAATTTACCAACGACAAGCCGGATTCCGCGCTCGAGGAGGCCCGCAAGAATGCCGTGGCGGATGCGGCCGCGAAGGCAAAGACGCTGACGGAAGCCGCCGGCGTGAAACTCGGCCGTGTCGTCGCAATTAATGAAGGCGCGATCGTGACGCCGCCGCAGCCCTTCATGCGGGCAGCGATGGACATGGCGGCCGCTCCGAAGGCCGTTCCGCTGGCAACCGGCGAAAACAGCTACAATGCCTCGGTCAGCATCACCTACGCGATCGAGCAGTAAAAACAAAACCGCCCTTCGCTCAGGTCCTTAGGACCGAGCAAAGGGCGGTTCTCGGCCCCCGCCAGCAAAGCAAGAGCGTAAAATGGCCTGGCGCCGCCGCGTCACGCGTCCGATCGGATGCTAAGGAGACTCGGCGGCAGTTTCGAATGGCGCCTCATGCTGTCCTTAAATCCTGTCCGATTCAAGAGATGATGCGCCAGTCCTGTCCGAAAGGCTTATCAGCGACCGAGCAGCGGGCAACCGCGGACATTGGCGAAAACCAGCGTATCCGGGCCACGGCGGCCGAAACCATCGACGATCACACGACGCGGCGTCACATCGACAACGCGCGGGCGGCGCAGGCCGTAGTCACGCGCCGCATCCATGGCATCCCGCGGATCGCAGCCGCGTGGACGGTCGTAATAGCCGGGTGGCGGACGACGATAATCCGGCGGCGGGTTGCCGAACTGAACCTGCGGACCGTGATGACCAGGCCCCACATAGATATCCACGCCCTGAGCAGCGGCATAGCCGGCCGTGCCCGACAGCATGGTCATGGCGATCGCAGCCGCGACCCCCAACTTTGCCAATCGTTGTTTCATTATGCCTCCATAGAGCGAAACACATCT
>JAGWJK010001264.1 GCA_028865845.1 Rhizobiaceae bacterium | reverse complement strand
AGTTCCTTCATCATGCGCTGTTCAACGGGCCGGTGTTCGACGTTGTGAACTACATCGTCGACGTCGTCCTTCTTCTGATCTTTGCGACCGCCGGCTATCGCTATCGCCGCACGAGTCAAATGGTGAACAACTACTACTGGCTCTATGAAAAGACCTCGGCCTTTTCCTGGAAGAAGAAGAATTGACACTGCATGGAAACTAGGCACAGTCTGGCCCCAGACTGAAAATCATAAGTTTACCGGCGCAATAATTGGTGGGTATTGCGCAGGGAAAATCAAACGGAACCCGCTCAAAAAATTGGGAGTAACAAGATGAAGAAGTATCTTCTGTCGGCCGTGGCTCTGTCGGCAATGGTCGCATTCAGCGGTATTGCGAAGGCTGACATTCTTATTGGCGTCGCAGGCCCGCTGACGGGTGCCAACGCAGCCTTCGGTGCTCAGCTCCAGAAGGGTGCCGAACAGGCCGCTGCCGATATCAACGCTGCTGGCGGTATCAACGGCGAAAAGGTCAAGATCGAACTCGGCGACGACGTTTCCGATGCCAAGCAGGGCGTTTCGGTTGCCAACAAGTTCGTTGCTGACGGCGTCAAGTTCGTTGTCGGTCACTTCAACTCGGGCGTTTCCATCCCGGCTTCGGAAGTTTACGCCGAAAACGGCATTCTCGAAATCACCCCGGCTTCCACCAACCCGCAGTACACCGAGCGCGGTCTGTGGAACACGTTCCGTACCTGCGGCCGTGACGACCAGCAGGGCGCAGTCGCCGGCAAGTACATCGCTGACAACTTCAAGGGTGCCAAGGTTGCCGTCGTTCACGACAAGACCCCGTACGGTCAGGGCCTTGCCGATGAAACCAAGAAGAACCTCAACGCTGCTGGCGTAACCGAAGTCATGTACGAAGGCATCACGCCTGGTGACAAGGACTACTCGGCCCTCATCGCCAAGATGAAGGAAGCCGGCGTCGACTTCGTTTACTACGGTGGTCTGCACACCGAAGCCGGCCTGATCATGCGTCAGATGGCCGACCAGGGCGTCAAGGCTCACTTCATGTCTGGTGACGGTATCGTCTCGAACGAACTTGCTTCGATCGCTGGCGACGCTGTCGACGGCACGCTGATGACCTTCTCGCCGGATCCGCGCAAGAACCCGGCTTCTGCCGATCTCGTCGCCAAGTTCCGCGCTGCCGGCTATGAGCCGGAAGGCTACACGCTGTACTCCTACTCCGCGATGCAGGTTATCGCTGCGGCTGCCAAGGCTGCCGGCTCGAGCGATCCGATGGCCGTTGCTGACGCCATCAAGGCCAAGGGTCCGTTCAAGACCGCTATCGGCGAACTCGGCTTCAACGAAAAGGGCGACATCACCCGCCCGGACTACGTCATGTACAAGTGGTCCAAGGGTTCGGACGGCAAGTACAACTACGCCGAAATCGAGAAGTAATCTTCTGTATCGTGCCGGCTCGCGCCGGCACGGCACTCTTGCATCGAAGCCCGGTCATTGGCCGGGCTTCTTTCGTTGAACAGGGCGTTCAATTCGCGATTTCGGATTTGGAGATTGCGAGCTCTGAGGAAGGGGCTGCCTGCCGATGACAGCCAGCCACCGCAGTTCAGCGGTTGTAAGGCTTTTCCCGATTTGGAGCGTTCATCTCTTCGCAGCGGAGCTGGTCGGATCC
>JAGWJK010001263.1 GCA_028865845.1 Rhizobiaceae bacterium | reverse complement strand
CGGGGAATACGCGCTGAGATAACGGGGAGCGCAAGCTCCGCCTCCAGGCCGCGTCTGCGCGCCTCTTCGTTATCCGAAGATTTGCGTCGCCTGAATTCTATGATTTCTCCCATTGCCGTACTCTCGGTATTTCCATGCCGCCTTGCCAATCGCAGACGGATATTCTTGCGCAGTTAGAAGGCGATCTCGGAGTCGCCCGTCGATGGATCAGTTACTGTTTCCTTCGATCTTTTCGACGTCTTCATATGTTGTCCTCACCACAACTTTTTCCGGTCGCTCGCCGTCTCGCGAAACAAGGACCGTTACCGTGCATCCGTCATCATATGGTTTTACCGACAGCAGGCGCCCGTTTGTCTTGGACAGAACCATATCGACGACCTCGCTGCAATCACGACGTACGTCCGAAATGAGCGTCAATCCTGGATGGCCGAGCGAAATCGGCGCCGCCGTAGACATTGCGCTCAATATGGCCGCTGTAGCAGTCAACATGGCAACTCAACACTCCCGTTAGGAGTATACCCGATCGGCTCACGGTTAAATAGTGTGTTTTGCCAGATCGTTGGCCCGATCGACGCAATGACTTTCACGGACCGGAGCGATCCGCCTTGCCTAACGTGGTTTTTCCTCTAGCATCTCCCTATGGAAGACGATGACGCTCCCGTCTTCCTTGACGCCGTTGCAGATATTGCAGATGCGAGGCCGCGTTCATTGGGCGCTCGCTTGCGGATGGTGGTTGGCAAATGAGCTCTATTTACCAGATCGTCGCTTGGCTGGCCCTGGCAAGCATCATCTTCGCGACTGCCGCGCCGATCAGGTGGCGGCCGAAAACCGCCATATCGGTCAATATCGAGCGGAGCGCGGCCTTTGCATTCATGGCCCTGCTGTTCGTCATGGCCTACCCCAATGACCGGAGGATCGTAGGGATCGGCTGTATTCTCGGTGCCGCCGCGACAGAGTTGCTGCAGGTCGCTTCGCCGACACGGCATCCGCGGGTGGAAGACGCGATCATAAAAGGCCTGGGCGCGACGGTAGGCTTGCTGTTTGGGGGATTATTGCTGCAGGCCGCCAGCCTCTATCAAGGCTAGCACCCCGCATCTCAAGCCGTTCCCTCCGTCACTCGCAAACTTTTATTCGCTTCAATGCCGCGGTGACGCCGGAAAGCGAATAGGAATAGGTCGTTGCCGTCCCTCGTTTGGAGGTTGCTTGCAGGCTGAGTTCGCTGCCGGACTTCATCGCTTCGACCATGGTTGGTTCTTGTGACTGATCCTCGACCCAACCGTGCCTGTCTTTGCTGAACATGGTGAAGGATGCATCGCCGATCGTCGCCTGCATCGGTGCGCCCTGTTTCAAATCATACCCCATGGCCGCTTCAGGCATATAGGCCTTTCCGTCGGGCCCCCGCGCGACGATGAAATAATTGTTTCCGTGGTCCACACCCGCGGGTGATTGCTGGGTCGGGGTCGAAATCGCGTAGCAACTCACCTTGCCTCCGGAGTTGTAGGAATAGGCGCCCCAGGCGTCGAATTGTTCGATGCGAGTGGGCGGCTCGGCGTGGGCCGTGGAAAAACCAAACAAAAGGAGCGCGGACGCAGCGGCGAGTTTTCTGGCGAACATTATTCCTGCCTTTCTGTCGTAAAATGCTGAAAGCCGAGCGAACGTGTCGCTC
>JAGWJK010001262.1 GCA_028865845.1 Rhizobiaceae bacterium | reverse complement strand
TGGTTGGCAGCAGCGCGCCGCACATCGATCCGGCGATATTGGTAAACAGCAACGGAACGGCGGCATGCGTGCCTGAGACACCGGCAATCGCCGTGGTTCCGGCATAATTCACGCGGCGACCGGGCGTTTCGATGCGCGCCACCGCGATCTCGCCGGAATTCACCATGTGGATACGCACTTCGGTGATTTCGCCTCGCGGTTCGATCAGGCCCCGCTCGATGGCGGCTGGACCGACGCCGGCCAGGATGTTGCCGCATCCCTGCGCATCGCTGACCAGCGCCTGGTCGACAAAGACCTGCAGGAACAGGTAGTCTACGTCGGCGTCGTCTCGCGTCGCCGGGGACAGGATCGCAACCTTTGATGTCAGGGGGTCAGCGCCGCCGATGCCGTCGATCTGCCTCGGGTCGGGCGAACCCATGATCCGCAGCAACAGAGCGTCACGCTCGGCTGGATCGTCGGGAAGGTGCTCGGCGAGGAAATAGGCCCCCTTCGACGTGCCGCCACGCATCCACAGGCAGGGAATGCCGGCGTCAGACATATTTCAGGCCCTTTGAAGCAAGCAGAGGCCGCATGTCGTAGATGTCGAGCCCCAGTTCGCCGGCCGCAAGACGCTTGCGCTTGGCGCCCTCGTTGGCCAGGCGCTTCTCGGCGGCTGCCAGAACCGTCTCCGCCTCGGCATATCTGACGACGCAGACGCCGTCATCATCCGCAACGACGATATCGCCGGCCTCGATATAGGCGCCGGCGCAGACGACGGGCACATTCACCGACCCCAGCGTTTCCTTCACGGTGCCCTGCGCGGAGATTGCCTTCGACCAGACCGGAAAGCTCATCAGGGTGAGATCACGGACGTCGCGCACGCCGGCATCGATCACCAGGCCGCGGCATCCCCGCGCTGTTGCAGAAGTCGCGAGCAGATCGCCGAAATAACCGTTGTCACACGGCGACGTCGGGGCAAGAACGAGAATATCGCCTTCCCGCAATTGCTCGATGGCGACGTGGATCATCCAATTGTCTCCCGGAGGAGCGGAAATGGTCACGGCTGAACCGGCAATCTGCGCTCCGCTATAGATCGGCCGCATGTAGCTTGCGAGCATTCCCTTGCGCCCCTGTGCTTCGTGAACCGTCGCAACACCCGCCCTGCCGAGCCGGTCGATAATTTCGCGCCCCGCCCGTGGAATCTCCTGGACGACGACATTCATTGCGGCTCCCCCTTCTTTTCCACCGGTGGCGTCCCGTGGGTATGGAACGTCTCGATCGTCTTCAGGCCCCAGGCCTGACCCTTCCTGCGTTCGGTTTCCGTCCAGACCACGGGCTGCCAGTCGGGCGCCAGGATCAGGCGCGCGCCGGAGTTGGCGAGCTCCACCCGGTTGCCAGCCGGCTCCCAGACGTAGAGGAAAAACGTGCCCTGGATGGCGTGCTTATGGGGACCGGTCTCGATATGAATGCCGTTCTCGAGGAAGATATCGGCCGCGCGCAGGATGTCTTCCCGCGTGTCGGTGGCATAGGTGACATGGTGCAGCCGCGCCTCGCCGCCGCCATGCTCCTCGGTGCAGGCCAGATCATAGCCTTTGTTGTTGATGGTGAACCAGCAACCGCCGAGCCTGCCATTGTCGAGCTGGATCATCTCGGTGACGCGAGAGCCCAGGCAGGTCTCCATGAAGAC
>JAGWJK010001261.1 GCA_028865845.1 Rhizobiaceae bacterium | reverse complement strand
CGTCAGCTTTGTTCGGCCATATCGTCCGGTAAGATGTGCATTCTTGAAATGCGCGCGCCTCGATGAAGGCCGATCGTGCTGCATCCGGATCGCAATACTGTTCCAGGGATTCGAAGGACATCGCCAAAGTGTGGTGAAACGCTTTCGATTGTTTATAGGCGGACGGCCATTTTTCGCTGAGGAGGAATCCCGCCAAATCTTCGACGGTATGCGCCGTTCGGTGCTTGGCGATCCCATCAATATCGATATCGAATGGCCGTATCGGGATCTTATTTTGGGGCAGGTTCATCGCGTTGTCCTCTGGTGACATGCGACGAATCAAGGCGCGAAAACCGATTAGGTTCGGTCGATGCGTATAGATCACAAGGACACGGTCTCGTCAGCTCGCTGGATATCCTAGCTCTTGCCCGGCCCGCCCGGAAAATGCTCCTGCAGAGCTTCGAGAACCGTTTCTGCGGTGAACGGTTTGTGTATAAAGCTCGCGTTACCGGGTAGCTCGGCAGGCCCCGGCGTTCTGCCTCCAGATGTGACCACGACCTCGATTTTCGGCCAACGCGTAGCAACCGTCGTGGCGAGTTCGAGGCCATCCAAATCCCCACCCGTTTGGACATCGGTGAAGAGGAGCTTGAGCGAGCTATATTCATCGAGGAATGCGTAGGCCGCGTCCGCACTCGACGCCTCAACCACATAATAACCAGCCTCCGAAATTATGTCGGCTGCGTCCATCCATATCAACGGTTCGTCGTCGACGACGAGCGCGATAGGTTCAGGAACTTTGTCGAGTTGTTCTTTGTCCATATTCGACAACACCGCCCGACATGGCTTGTTCCACTTCGCTGATGTGATTTGTCAAGTATTAGCCGCCATCGAAACGCTAACCCGGAGAATGAAGGAATTTCTGTGGTTTCAACAGGACTGAAGCGTGCCAATGAGATGGTGAGCAGCGGGTGACGACTGTCGCGTTTATTTAATGAAGAACGTCGCGCCCATGCCAATGGCACAGAGCGCCATCGCCGCCGTCGACAGCCACCCAAAAAGCTTGAGCCATGGCCCGATCGTATGCTCGCCCATCACTTCGGAATTGGCTGCCATCAGCATCATAACGATCATGATGGGTACGGCTACGACGCCGTTGAGCACGGCACTCCAGTAGAGAGCATCGATGGGGTTGATGGAGCTGAAATTCAGGGCGGCGCCTAACATCGTTGCCACGATGATCGTTCCGTAGAAAGCCTTAGCTTCCATCGGTTTCCGGGCAAGGCCTGTCGGCCAGCGGAACGCTTCGCCGAGGCCGTAGGCTGCCGATCCGGCAAGCACAGGCACGGCAAGCAGACCCGTACCGATTATACCGACGACGAACAGGATCTCGCCGAATTTGCCGGCGATGGGCTCCAGGGCTTTTGCGGCATCCGCGGAACTGTTGATGTCAGTGATATTGTTGGCGTTCAATGTGGCCGCCGCCGTGACCATGATTGCCAGCGCGATGAAATTCGAAACAAGCATCCCGGCAAACGTATCCAACGATATCCGCTTATTTGCTTCGGGCGCCTGCTCCGGATTGTTCTTGAGCGGATCGCGCTGCGGCTTTTCCTTCATGTCCTCGACCTCTTGCGAGGCCTGCCAGAAAAACAGATAGGGACTGATCGTCGTCCCGAAGATGGCGACAAT
>JAGWJK010000146.1 GCA_028865845.1 Rhizobiaceae bacterium | reverse complement strand
ACCGGCTGGCGATCGACCACGCAGCTCAGATCGTTCGGCAGATCCAGGATTATATTTCCCGCAATCTCGACCGTCCGGCCGCCATCAAACTTGCCTAAACGATTTTAAGCCCAGAACGAATAGGACCCCAGAAATGTCGTGGCACCATCCTGTCCCTCGCATAACCGATGAGGAAAGATTGATCCGTCTCTCGAAGCTCCGCAGCGCGATCGAGGCCGCCGGTCTTGCCGGAATACTGCTCGGGCCGACCGACAGCCTGCGTTATTTCACCGGGCTGGTCTGGCATGTGAGCGAACGGTTCCTGGGCGCTTTGGTGACCCCGACGGCGCTTTATTACATCGTCCCCGGCTTCGAGCGCAGCCGCGTCGAGACGCTGCCGCATCTGCCTGGCGAAATCCTGACATGGGAAGAAGAGGAAAGCAGCGCCGGCCTGATCTCGCGGTTGCTCGGCAATACCGGCGCGCTCGCCCTCGACGACGACATGCCGCTCTACTTCTACCACGCGCTCGCCGCGCAGCTCGGTGCCGACAGATCGAGGGATGGCGGGCGGCTGACCCGCGATCTGCGCCGGATCAAATCGCCGGCCGAGATCGCGCTGGTCCAATATGCGATGGACCTGACGCTCGACATCCACAAGCGGGCGCATGCGCTGATGAAGCCAGGCATCAAGGCATCGGAAGTGGTCGATTTCATCGATCGGCAGCATCGCGCCGCCGGTGCCGATGGCGGCTCGACCTTCTGCATCGTGTCGTTCGGCACTGCGACCTCGCTCCCGCACGGCGCCGACGGCGACCAGACGCTGGCCGAAGGCGATGCCATTCTCGTCGATACCGGATGCCAGATCGATGGCTATCATTCCGACTTGACACGAACCTATATGCTCGACGTCGGCAATAGCGAATTCGCGCATGCCTGGGCGATCGAACGCGAGGCACAACAGGCTGTCTTCGACGCGGCTCGCCTGGGAGCGCCCTGCTCGACCCTCGATGATGCCGCCCGTAATGTGCTTTCGAAATATTCGCTTGGGCCGGACTATCGCCTGCCTGGCCTGCCGCATCGCGCCGGTCACGGCCTCGGCCTGCAGATTCACGAGGAGCCCTATATCGTTCGCGGCAATGCAACGCCGCTTGCGGCCGGCATGTGTTTTTCCAACGAGCCGATGATCGTCTTCCCGGACAAGTTCGGCATCCGCCTGGAAGACCACATCTACATGACCGCCGAAGGACCCCGCTGGTTTACCAAGCCCGCGGCGGGCCCAACGGAGCCATTTTCCTAAGCCGGTATCCGACTCCCCGGCCCTCAGAGAGCGACCTGATGGCCGGGCGAGACTTCGATATACCGTAACGGCTGCAGCTTGTGATCCGGCGGACGGATCGGGCTTTTCAGCTCCTCGGCCGCTACGCCCTGCCTCAATTGCCGTCGTGCCGGATCGGGCACCGGCACGGCCGACATCAGCCGCTTGGTATAGGCATGCTGCGGGTTCTCGAAGACCGCCTGTCGCGGTCCGATCTCGACGATTTCACCGAGATACATCACCGCCACACGGTGGCTGATGCGCTCTACGACAGCCATATCGTGAGAGATGAACAGGAAGGCGAGGTTGAGACTCTGCTGCAGATCGAGCAACAGGTTGATGACCTGCGCCTTGATCGAGACGTCAAGCGCCGACACGCTTTCATCGGCGATGATCACCTTTGGATCGAGGGTCAATGCTCGGGCAATGCAAATGCGCTGGCGTTGGCCGCCGGAAAATTCGTGCGGAGAGCGGGAAGCCATGTCCGGCGTGAGCCCCACCCTCAACAGAAGGTCGGCGACATTATCGCGCGCCTCTTTCGCCGATCCCATCTTGTGCTCAAGAAAAGGCTCGGCAACCGCGGCACCGATCGTCATGCGCGGGTTGAGGCTGGCGAACGGGTCCTGGAAGATCATCTGCACCTTGCGGCGCATATCGCGCAGGCCCTTGCCATCCAGCGCCAGCATCTCCTCGCCATCGACGAGTACGGAGCCGCTCTGCGGTTCGATCAGGCGCATGATGGCGCGGCCGGTGGTCGACTTGCCGCATCCGGATTCGCCGACCAGAGACAACGTCTCGCCGGCATGCAGATCGAAGGAGATGTTCTCGACGGCGTGGACCCTGCCCCGCAGCCGGCCAAAAAGGCCGGAGTGAATGTCGAACCGCTTGCAAAGGTTCTTCACTTCCAGTACCGGCCGCTGCGTTGCCGCGACGGTGTCCGCAGCTTCCATCGGAGCGCCGGCCTGGCCGGTCGTGCCGTCAACCATCGGAAAGCGCAACGGCCGCTCACAGCCCTTCATCGAGCCGAGTACGGGGACGGCCGCCAGAAGCGCTCGCGTATAGGGGTGTTTTGCGCGGAAGAAGATTTCGCTGGTCTCTCCCGTCTCGACCTGCTCGCCGCGATACATGACGATCGTGCGGTCGGAGATCTCCGCAACCACGCCCATATCGTGGGTAATGAACAGGACTGATGTCCCCTGCTCTTCCTGCAGTACCTTGATGAGGTCGAGGATTTGTCCCTGGATGGTGACATCTAGCGCCGTCGTCGGTTCGTCGGCGATCAGCAGCTTCGGACGGGAGGCAAGCGCCATGGCAATCATCACGCGTTGGCGCATGCCACCGGAAAAACGATGCGGATATTCATCGAAGCGCGACGCCGCCGATGGAATGCGCACTCGCTCCAGCAGACGGATCGTCTCCGCCTTCGCATCGGCTCGGGAAATATCCCCATGGCACAGAAGCGCCTCGGAGATTTGGTCACCGATGGTGAAGAGCGGATTGAGACTGGTCATCGGCTCCTGGAAGATCATCGCGACATCCTTGCCGCGCACCTTACGCATCTCGCTGTCCGGCAAGGCCAGAATGTCCTTGCCGCCAAGCCTGATACGGCCGGTGATCCGGCTCATATCCTGCTGCAACAGCCGCATGATCGATAGCGACGTCACGCTTTTGCCGGAGCCGGATTCGCCGACGATGGCCACCGTCTCGCCGGGCGCGACGGTGAACGAAATATCGCGCACCACCGGCTTCCAGGCGCCGTCCACCAGGAAGGACGTCGTCATGCTTTCGACCGAAAGTACCGGTTCGGCGATCCCTGGTGTTCCTGCGTTTCGGCCGGCCATCGTCTTCTCCGTGCTCATCTTGTCAATCCGGCCAGCGCAGCAGACCGTCGAAGCGGCGGCGGCTGCGGTCTTCCAGCGAGGTTGCGATGATCTCGTTCGACGCCCGCGCCTTGTCGAGTTCTTCGCCGATGCGGGTCGCAACAACAACCTCTTCGCCCGGATGCAGGTTGCAGGGATCGAGATAGAAATAATTATGCTCGACTTCGTGGTCGCGAACGATGACCGGCGGCGTTCCCCGGGCAAGAGCGTCAGCGAGATCCCAGGCGGTGATGTGCGCTTCGCCCGCGTCGATGGTGAGGCGCAACCGATCGAGCGGATTGTTGGTCGGATCAGCCTCGACCACAGCCTTCACACCGGGCCGACCGTCGAAGCGGTCGCGCCAAAGATGGAGATAGCCGGCTTCCCGCTCGCGTATGCCAGCGTGGTCGCGGGTCTCCCAGGCCTCAAGCGCTGCCATCACTCCGAAGACGCTCTCCTTGCCGACCTTCATGCCGCGGCCGATTCCGAGGTTCTGCAGGAACGTATTGCGCACCAGGTCTTTGCGTCCGGCGACGATGCCCGACGTCGGGCCGCCGAGGAATTTGTGGCCCGAATAGAGAACGAGGTCCGCACCCTGCTCCAGGAAGATGCGCAGATCATATTCCGACGCGGCGTCGACGATAACAGGGACGCCCTTTGCGTGGGCAATCTCGCAGAATTCCTTGAGGCTCAGCATCCCGTAATTGACGACGTGATGCGAGACGACATAGAGCGCAGCCGCCGTCTTCTCGGTGATCGCACCTTCCAGATGATGACGGTAGGTCGAGGTCGCCTGGCCGATCAAAACGACCTTGCCGCCGGCAAGCCGGACTGCCTGGTCGACCGGCGCACCGTAGCTGACCACATGCCCCATCTGCACGATGACTTCGGTCTTGTCGCCGCGAACCTCGGGAAGCCGCTCGATGGCGGCGAGATCCGGCCCGGTAATTGCGGCAGCGACCGCAAGGCTGATGCCAGCCGAGCAGGATGCGGTGACAAAACCCGCCTCGCCACCGGTCAGACGGGCAATGATCGCGCTTGCCTTGCGCTGCAGGTCGTTGATCTCGACGAACTGAGGCAGGATCGAGTTCATCGCCGCAATCGCCTGCGGAACGACGATCGATGCTCCAAGGCTGGTCATCGTGCCGGAAACGTTGATGACGGGACGAAGTCCGATGGACGGACGAATGTCTTCATTCGACATGAGTTTCTCCAGATTTTTTTGCCGATGAGCCGGTCCATACAGTTCCGTGCCATCGACAGCTATGCCATAATAATGTAACAGACCCGCTGATTTGAACGGGAGTACGGTCCTTGGACGCAAAGACATCAGCCATCGGTTACTCCGAAGCCGAGGTTGCCAGTGAAAACGAAGCGGAAGCCGGCAAGGCAGCGCGGCGCTCGCGCGTCAGCGGCATCGACCGGGCGTTGCAGGTCATCGACTATCTCTACGAGACCGGTGCGCCTTGCGGTGTCTACGCCGTTGCCAAAGCCATCGGCGCGCCGCTCTCGACGGTCTACGTCATTGTCGACGATCTCGTCGAGAAGAACCTTCTCAGCCGCAACGGCGACGGTACGATCTGGCTCGGCGCGCGGCTGTACCACTACGGCCTTGCCTATGCCCGCTCGCTCGATTTCATGAGCGTCGCCACCCATGAAATGCATGACCTCTGCCGGCAGGCCGGCGAAACCGTGCAGGTTTGCGGCCGCGACGGAGACCACATGCTCGTTCTCGCCATGGCGGACGGACCAAGCCATTTTCAAGTGGCTTCGCGCGTCGGCACGCGGGTACCGCTCAACTGGACGGCCTCCGGCCGCCTGCTGGTCGGTCACCTGCCGGAGGACGAACGTGTGGAACTGTTCCGGCACTGCGCACGCACCTCGCCGACCGGCCGAGCCGATGTCGATCCGGTGACGCTGTCGACGGCTGCCGCCAAGGCGCTGGAATCGCGCCTGTCGATCCAGGCGGGCGAGTCCGACTATGCCGTCGCCTGCATCGCCTCGCCGGTCTGCGACCGGGACGGACAATGCGTCGCCACCATCTCGATCGTCCTGCCCGAGCAGAAAGCCTTCTCCGACGAGAGCCACTACATTTCGCAGGTGCGCACATCGGCGGAAAAGATCGAGCGGTTGATGGGCTGGCGCAGCCATTGACGTTCTGTCCCTTCTTCAGCCGTGCAACGCGATAATCGCTTCGATCTCGACGGTAATGTTGCCCGGCAGAGAGCCGAAACCAACGGCCGAACGAGCATGTTGTCCGGCCGTTCCGAAGACTTCGATGAACAGATCCGAACAGCCGTTGATGACGCTCGGGTGATCGGTAAAGTCGGGCGTGGCATTGACCATGCCGAGAAGCTTGACCACGCGCTTGACGCGCGCGAGATCGCCGAGCGCATCCTGCATGACGGCAAGCAGATTGATACCGGTCAGCCGTGCATGCGCATAGGCTTCGTCAATGCCGACATCGGCGCCGACCTTGCCGAAATGCATGGTGCCGTCGGCTTCGCGCGGTCCCTGGCCAGACAGATAAAGTATGTTGCCCTCGCGGACATGCGTGACGAAATTGGCAATCGGCGGCGGCGCCGGCGGCAGTTCGATGCCGAGCGAGGCAAGACGCTCATAAGGCGATTTCGGCGTGGTTTCGGCGGTGACGGAAGACTGGGTCACGCAAGCTCCTGTTATGCGATCGAATGCAGATAATGCGGATTAACGGTAGGAATAGTTGTGGGTATGCGGCGTCATCTTGCGGGCGCGCGGGATATACCGGCTGGCGGCAACCGCCTCCGCGCCGATGATGGCGTAGCGCGGCTCGAAAAGCTGTTTCAGCACGGCGGCGTCGCCCATCGAATCCACCGCCTCGACGTCAGATTCGACGAGATCGAACACGGTGAACTCCGCGCGCTCGCCGACTGCCAGGCGATTGTCCATCGGCAGCTTAATGACGGAAGCCGGTGCATGGGTCACGGCTTCGATCACTTTGTCGAAGGGCATTCCGACCGACAGCAGCTTCGACATCGTCGTCGCAAGATCCCAGACGGGGAAATTCATCGAGCGATTATGCAGGTCGGTGGAAATCGAAAATGGCAGCAGTCCGCGCTTGATCGCAGCCTCCGCGACCCGGAAAGAGAAAGACGCACCGCCATGACCGATGTCGAGGCGGATACCGTCGCCTGCGCAGCGTTCGGCGAGGTCGAAAAGATCCTCGTCCTCCATGATGCTACTGCCGGCCTTGCCGTTGAAGCAGTGCGTGACGATATCGCCTGGGCCTAGAACCTCCAGCACCTCGTCATAAAGGGCCGGCGGCTCGCCGACATGCACCATCATCGGTATCTTCAGGATCTTGGCGATCTTCTTGCCGAGCTTGACCGGGGTAATGCCCCAGGAGCCGGTGATGACATGGCTGGCGCGCACCTTGATGCCGACGATATGCTCGCTGTTTTCGGCATAGACCTTGAGGATGCGATCGAGATCGATCGAGCGGATGTCCATGAGTTCGCTGACGCGATTGCAGGCAACGAGGCCGATGGAGCCAAGATTGAGGAACGCCTTGATCCGCTCGCGCGACGGCTCGATGATGTATTCGCGAAAGCCGTGGAAATTCGCCTCGCCGGCGGAACCGGCGTCGACCAGCGTCGTGACGCCGCGTTCGGCACCACATTCCGAGGGACGCAGCGAAATGTCCGTGCCGCCATGCCAGATATGCACGTGCAGGTCGATCCAGCCCGGCGACATCCAGGCACCCTTGCCGTCGACGCGCTCGACATCATCAGAAACGGCAAGCGAAGGCCCGATTTCGGCTATGCGCCCATCCGCGCCGACCAGCACATCGACGGTGCCGCCGGGCGTCTCCGGCCCAAAGGCCATCGGCTTGACGTTGGCAACCAGCAACGGCCGCTTCGGTTCATATCCGGAAGACATGAGCTATAAATCCTTTCGCAGTCTGGGATCGAGAATGTCACGCAACCCGTCGCCGACCATCTGCAGCGACAGAACGGAAAGTATGATGGCGAAGCCGGGAAACAGCGTCATCCAGTCGGCGGTGTCGAGATATTGCCGCCCGGCGGCGATAATCGTTCCCCACGTGGGAATCTCGGGGCTGACACCGAGCCCGAGGAAGGAGAGGCCCGCCTCGGCAAGCATGGCGTTGGCGAACAGGAATGTTCCCTGCACCAGGATCGGCGACACGAGGTTTCTAAGGACATGCCGGGTCATGATGTGCAGCGTCGAGACGCCGAGCGCCCGTGCGGCCTCGACATAGGGCAATTCGCGAATGACGAGCGTCGAGGCACGCACGATGCGGGCGAGCCGCGGCGCGTAGACGATGCTGAGTGCAACGATTACGGTCGCAAGCGATGGACCGAGCGCTGCCACCAGAGCGATCGCGAGCAGTATGTCGGGAAATGCCATCATGGCGTCAACCAGGCGGGCGATCGGCGTGTCGAGACGCTTGAAAAAACCCGCGAGCAGACCGAGCGTCACGCCGATCACGGCAGCGAGCAGAACAACGGCGCCGCCCACCAGGAGCGACAGGCGACCGGCATAAATCGTCCTGGTAAAGACATCTCGCCCGAATTCGTCGGTGCCGAAGAAATTCACTGCGCTCGGCGGCTTCAGGCGGTTGACGATGGAGAGCTTGCTTGGCGAATAGGGTGCGATCAGCGGCGCGAAAATGGCAAGCAGGACAAAGATGGTCAGGACGACCGTGCCGATGGCCACCGTCTTGCGCTTGAACAGGCGGCGCAGGAATTTACGGCGCTCGCCGCCGGAAAAAACATCGATCACGGCCATCAGTAACGCACCCTCGGGTCGACAAGCAGATAGAGCATGTCGATAACGAAATTGATGAGAACATAGAGCCCGGCGATGACGAGCAGCGCGCCCTGGATGACGGGATAGTCGCGGCGCAAGACTGCCGATACCACGAGGCTGCCGACGCCCGGCAGGCCGAACACGGTCTCAGTGACGACGGCACCAGAAATCAGCACCGCTGCGGTCAAGCCGATGACCGTCAAAATCGGGATCAGGGCGTTCTTCAGCGCATGC
>JAGWJK010000145.1 GCA_028865845.1 Rhizobiaceae bacterium | reverse complement strand
CTTTGCTCAAGCAGCCATCGGCAAAGCTTTCGGTCAATATCCTGCAGCGCTTGGCGATTGGCCGCTCAGCGATCGTCGAGCCGGCGATTTTCCTGCTCGACGAGCCGCTGTCGAATGTCGATGCGGCTTTCCGCGCCGTCATGCGCACCGAACTCAAGCACCTGCAGCGGCAGTTCAAGCAGACGATGGTCTACGTCACCCATGATCAGCTCGAAGCCATGACCATGGCCGACCGAATTGCGGTTATGGATCACGGCGTATTGCAGCAGGTGGGCACGCCGCTGGAGGTCTACAACAACCCGGTCAATCTCTTCGTCGCCGATTTCATCGGCTCGCCAGGCATGAACCGGCTGAAAGGCAGGCTTGCCGACAGCGATCTCGGTCTGGTCGTTGATCTCGGCCCGCTCGGCGCGTCACAGCCACTCGACCTGGCGCTTGCGGCGGCTGCACGGGAAAACGGCGTGCGTGAGGTGGTCTATGGTTTCCGACCCGAGCGGGTGACCCTAGCGGCGACCGGGCAGGGGCTTGCGCTGCCTGTCACGTTTGTGGAGCGGATCGGTGCTCGTACCGTCGTGCACTTGGGCGACGGCGAGCAGCGCGTGAAAACCGTATTCGACAATGACGTCGGCCTGCAGGCGGGCGAGACGGCTCATATTTCAGTCGATGCCGGTTCAGTGCGCCTCTTCGATGCCGCAAGCGGCATGGCAATTCGGGAGGCATGAGAATGGCTGGCATTTCCTTTCGCAACGTCACCAAGCGTTATGGCAAGACGGTCGCCGTCGCCAATGCCTCCTTCGATATCCAGTCCGGCGAATTTTTCTGCTTCTTCGGTCCACCGCTGTCGGGCAAATCGACGATTCTGAAGTTGATCCTTGGGCTTGAAACGCCGGATGAAGGCGAGATTCTAATCGGCGGCCAGCCGGTCAATCATCTCTCGCCGGCGGCACGCAACGTCGCCATGGTATTCCAGAATCTGGCTCTGTTCCCGCATATGACGGCGGGCGAGAATGTCCGCTTCCCGCTCGTCGAACGCAAGGTGCCGGAAGCGACCATCCGTGCCCGCGTCGAGACCGTCGCCTCCAAGCTGCATATCGGCCATCTCCTGCACAAGCCGCCGGCGCAGCTATCGGGCGGGGAGCGCCAGCGTGTTGCCATCGCCCGTGCGCTGGTGCGCGATCCCGTCGCCTATCTCATGGACGATCCGATTTCGGCTCTCGATGCGCGGCTGCGCGAAGAGACCCGCGTCGAGCTGAAGCGCATCCAGCGCGATCTCGGCCAGACGCTGATCTATGTCACCCACGATCAGGAAGAGGCGATGTCCGTCGCCGACCGCATGGCGATCATGGACCATGGCGAAATCCGCCAGGTCGGAACGCCGGTGGAGATCTATGATGCGCCGGCATCCCGATATGTCGCCCAGCTTCTCGGCGCGCCGATGATGAATATCATGCCGGCCCTTCGAACCGAACGGCTCGAAATCGCCGAGGGTACCATCGTCTTGCCGCTCGGCCAGGCGCCGGATGGTGTTTCGGGCGTTGGTATACGGCCCGAGGATCTGAAGGTCGAACCCTGGAGGGTCGACCATGGCAGCAAGCCGGCGAGAGTGTTCGAAGTCGAGCCGCTCGGTGGCTACACCGTCGTGACACTCGATACGGGAACTGAGAAGTTGCGGGCGCTGATGCGCGGCCAGCCGAAGGTGGTTTTGGACAGTGCCGTCGCGCTCAGCTGCAATCCGGCAAAAATACATTTCTTCGACCAGGCGGGCGGAGCGCTCGGACGATGATCACATTCCGAGAATTGGGAGGAACCTATGTCTGACACCAGGGGATTTATTCCGGACCCGCCGGTGCGCGTGCGGGAATTCAAGATCGGCTGCATCGGCGCCGGCATGATCATGGCGGAGTGCCATCTCGCCGCTTACAAGGAGGCGGGATTTCCAGTGGTCGCCATCGCCTCCCGCACGGAGGCGAAGGCGAGGGCGGTTGCCGAGCGCTGGGGCATCCCGACGACCCATGCTACGCCGGAGGCACTGATTGCCGATCCGAACGTCGAGATCATCGACATTGCCTTCCCGCCGGACCAGCAGCCGGCGCTGATCCGCAAGGCGCTTGCCGCACCGCACATCAAGGCGATCCTCGCCCAGAAGCCCTTGGCGCTTTCGCTGGATGAGGCAAAGAAGCTGCGGGACGAGGCAGCAGAGGCCGGCAAGATCCTCTCGGTCAATCAGAACATGCGTTACGATCAGTCGATGCGCGTGCTGAAGCAGATCCTCGACGGCAACGAGCTCGGCGACGTCGTCATGGCGACGATCGAAATGCGCGCCATCCCGCACTGGCAGGGCTTCCTAGAAGAGTACGACCGGCTGACGCTGGCCAATATGAGCGTGCATCACCTCGATGTACTGCGCTTCCTCTTCGGCGATCCCGAAGAGATCTTCACCGTCTCCCGCATCGATCCGCGCACCAGTTTCGCGCATAAGGACGGCATCACCGTCTCGACGCTGAAATTTCCCGGTAACGTGTTGGCGATGTCCATGGAGGATGTCTGGGCCGGCCCGCGCGAAGAAGGTTTCGACAGCGATTTCTACATCAAATGGCGTGTCGAAGGCACGGCCGGCGTGGCGCAAGGCACGATCGGATGGCCTGACGGTTCGCCCTCGACCCTGACCTATGCCTCCAAGAAGACGACCGGCGGCAAATGGGTGACGCCGACATGGGAAAGCATGTGGTTCCCGCATGCCTTCATCGGCGTGATGGAGCAGCTGCAATATGCCGTGAAGACCGGCGAGGCGCCGGCGCTTTCGGTTGCCGACAATGTCAAGACGATGGCGCTTATCGAAGCAGGCTATCGGTCGATGGAGACCGGGCGTGCCATCAAGCTCAGCGAAATCTCGATCAATTCATGAATTCCAAGGGAGGAACCACATCATGATGCAGACAGGTATTTTCACCGGCTATTTCCCCTATGGCCTGGAGGAGACCGCGAAGAAGATCCGCGCGCTCGATTTCAACACCGTGCAGCTCGACATGCACTTCAAGGATATCGATGTCTCGGCCGGCCAGATCACCAAGGACAAGTGCATCCGCATCCGCGAGACGTTCCGCGATCATAACCTGCCGATCTCCTGCATTTCCGGCTATACCAACATCATCCACCCGGACAAGGAAGAGCGCGCCCGCCGCGTCGGCTATCTCAAGGAGATCATCGCCAACGCGCAGTATCTCGGGACGCCTTACGTGATTTCGGAAACCGGCACGTACAACACCGAGTCCGACTGGGTTCATCATCCGAAGAACAAGACCGAAGAAGGCTTCGAGGAATGCCGCAAGGTCATCGCCGACCTTGCCCAGCATGCCTATGATCACGGCGCCGTCTTCCTGCTCGAAACCTATGTAAACAACGTCGTTGGCTCGGTCGAGGAAACGGTGAAGATGTTCGCCCAGGTCGATCATCCCGGCCTTGGCCTGTTGATGGATCCGACGAACTATTTCGAGACCCATAATATCGACCGCATGGACGCGATCCTCAACCAGGTCTTCGATACGCTGTCGGATAAGATCAAGATCGGCCATGCCAAGGACGTCAAGCGGTCCGGCACGGACAAGAGCGAGAAGCATGCCGATATCGGCGACGACGACGCGCTGGAAAGCCATACCTTCCGCGGCGTCGGCGAAATCGAACTGCCGGCACCCGGCCTCGGCTCGTTGAATTACGATCTCTACCTGAAGCGGCTGGCGCAGAAGCATCCGAATATTCCTGTTATCATCGAACATCTCGATGAATCGGATGTTCCGCGCGCCAAGAAATTCCTTGACGGCAAGCTGCGCGCCCAGGGTCTATAAAACTATCGCGGCCGGATTGTTTCGATCCGGCCGCTTTCGAGAGCAATTTCAGGAAAAGTGCTCCGCGGTTTTCCGTCCGGAATTGTGAAAGAACAAAAGGATAGAGCGGTTCTCGGCTTCCGTGAAAAGCTGAACCGCTCTGTCGCATCTATCGCCTGCCTTCGCAGCATGCGGGACCAAAAGCACAGAAGGAAAGACATCATGGTCGAACTATACGGGGAGACGAAGTCGCGCCGCGACCTCGCTGCCAGCGCGGGATCCTTGTCGCAATTCGCCGGCGTGCGGCTGATGACGCTTGGCGATGGTGTCGAGCGCGGCATCCGCATGCTGGAGTTTCGCAGCGGCACGGGCTTGCGCTTTACCGTGCTGATCGACCGATCGTTCGATATTGCCGACTGCGATTATCGCGGCATGGCGATCGGGTGGCATTCCCCGTCCGGCTTCAAACATCCGGGCCTTGCCGAATATGAAGGCGAGGGCGGGCTAGCCTGGTTGCGGTCGTTCTCGGGCCTGATGGTGACCTGCGGCCTCGACCACATTCTCTTCATGTATGACGAGCCGGCCGACCATTATGTCTACGGGCCGCGAAAGACGGTCAGCCATTCGATCCACGGCCGCATCGGCACCATCCCCGGTAAGCTCGCCGGTTATGGCGAGCGCTGGGAAGGTGATGAATGTTTTCTCTGGTGCGAGGGGACCGTCACGCAGGGCGCCGTCTTTGGCGAACATCTCGAACTCGTGCGCCGCATCGAAATCAAGGTCGGAACCAACGACATTAAGCTGACGGACAGAGTGGTCAATCGTGGCTTCTATCGCACGCCGCATATGTATTGCTACCACATCAACGCCGGTCATCCCGTGCTGGCGGAGGGTTCGCGGTATCTGGCGCCCATCAAGGACGTGGTCTGGGCGGCCCATACCGGTGAGGACTACCGCAAGCAGGGTGTCGGCTACCGCTCCATGCCGGCGCCGCAGATGAATTTCCACGAACAGGTCTGGCAGCACGAAATGGCGGCCGATCAGAACGGCGAGGTGCCGGTGGCACTGGTCAACGATCGGCTCGGCATCGGCTTCGAGGTCGTGACGCGCAAGGACCAGTTCCCCTGCATGTACGAATGGCAGAACCTGCAGGCGGGACAGTATGCGGTGGGCATCGAGCCCTCGACCAATCATGTTACAGGCCATGGCGCCGCACGCGAACGCGGCGAGCTTATCTGGCTGGAGCATGGCGAGGAGCGGCGCTACGACAGCATCTTCCGCATCCTCGTCGATGCCGAGGCGATTGCCGCGAGCGAGAAGCGCATTGCCGGCCTTGCCAGGCAGCCGGCCGAGGATTTTCCGCAGCCGTCGGGCAATCACCTGCCGATCGGAGGCCGCTCATGAGTGGTTCGACGTCTCAGATCTCGATCGCGAACAGGACCATCCTCTATACTGGCGCCGCCGGTGGCCTCGACACGGAGACGACGTTGAATTTCCTGCGGGCGGGTGCCCGCGTGGTTGCGATCGACAACAATCCCGAAAAGATCGCAAACCTCGTGGCGCTGGCGGAAAGGGAAGGGCTGAAGGGCCTCGTGGTCGAAGCGCTCGATCTCTCCGATCTCGCCAATCTGCGTCGGTCGCTGGAGGCGATTTCGAAGGACGTCGGCGGCTTCGATGTCGTCATCAACAACGCCGCGATCTATCCGTCCAAGCCCTTCGAAGATTACTCCATCGAGGAGAGCCAGGCAGTACAGCGCGTCAACGTCGATGCAGGCATTGTCTGCGTCCAGGTGGCACTGCCGCATATGCGCGCCAGGGGCTGGGGGCGGATCATCAATATCGCCAGCGTCACCGCCTATGGTGGCTGGGCAAATCTATCCCCCTATGTGCAGTCGAAGGGGGCGTTGATCGGCCTGACGCGAGCATGGGCGCGCGAATTCGGCGCCTACGGCATCACAGTCAATGCCGTCTCTCCCGGCGCGTTTCCGACCGATGCCGAAAAGATCCATCCGGATCCCGAGGGCTATACGCATTTCGTGCTGGATCATCAGGCGGTCAAGCGGCGCGGTTCGCCTGCCGACATCGCCAATGCGCTGATGTTCTTTGCATCGGATGCCGCCTCCTTCATCACGGGCCAGACGCTGAATGTCGATGGCGGCTGGGTGATGCACTAAAGCGGGTCGCGGTCCTTCGGGTCCGCTTCCCGCTTGGAACCTTGTTTCGCATGCCGTTGTCGCAAGAGCGCCGCGAGCTTTTGCGCGATATGTCCGGACGCGAGCCGGATCAGATGAAACCGAGGCTGCGTTGCATGGCCGCTTGAAAATGGGCGTCGAGCGCGGCCTTTGCAGCCTTTGCATCGCGTGCCTTGCAGGCGAGGAGAATATCGAGCTGCTCCCGCAATGTCCGCAACACCACCGGCGCTGTGAGCTTGCGATCGAGCCGCAGCAGGCGCAGGTAGTTGTGCATGCGCCGATAGCTGGTTTCGATCAGCGGATTGCGCAGGCTGGCGATGACCGCATTGTGCAGAAGCTGTTCCAGCGCTTCAGCCTCCTTGATATCCTCCGCCCGCAGCCCGTTTTCCTCGACCGCCGCAATCAACCGCGTGTGACGATCGTAGATTTCCGCGATTTCCGTCTCATCGCCCTGTTCGGCGAAGATCTTGATCGCGGCGCGTTCGAGGATGGAGCGGAATTGATATGTTGAGCGCGTCAATTCCAGGCCCGGCCGGACGAATTGAATGCCGGAACGCGGATGAATCTTCAGGATCCCTTCCGCCTCCAGCATGCGCAGGGCATCCCGCAGGGGTGCGACCGGCACGTCGACGATTTCAGACAATTCGTTTTGCGAGACGAAGGCGCCTGCCTGGACGCGGCGCTCAAACAACGCCTCCAGAATTCGGTCATAGGCCTCGTCACTCAAACGGCGCGCGGGTGCGACATCCTCGGATCGATTCGTGTTTTTTGTTCTCTTCGCCACTTGCAGAGTTCTCGTGTCTGTCATATTACATTGCGCATCTGATAGATCAGATAAACACGTTAATAGATCAAAGTCCAATCCTCATGAAAATTTCCGCCTTTCGCATCACCCGTTTCCAATTCGCCCGCGATCGCGTGATTGGCGATAGCCAGGTGCGTGCCGACGACGCGAATGTAGCAGCGCTGGAACTGGTTTCCGATAGCGGCGAGGTTGGGCTTGGTTTTATTCAGACGCTTTTTTCGCCGCTTCCGGATCAGGCCGAGATCGAGCGCGTCTTCGCGACCGAGGTCTGGCCGGGCCTCGAAGGGCAGAGGGCGATCGCTCTGGTACATCGGGTAAACCGCCCCCGTGGCGGCAATCAGCGCGCCACGTCATTGCCGTTTCATGAGGCGCTGCAGGTAGCGCTCTGGGATCTTGCGGCAAAGGAAGTCGGCTTGCCGTTGCACAGCTTGCTCGGGAGCCGCCGCGACCGCGTCAAGGCCTATGCGAGTGGCCTCGACTTTCATCTTTCAGACGATGCCTATCAGGCACTGTTCGCCTATGCCGCCGAAATCGGTTACCGGGCCTTCAAGATCAAGGTCGGTCATCCGGATTTCGAGCGCGACTTGCATCGCCTGAAGCTGCTGCAGCAGGTTATACCCGTCGGCTCCGAAGTGATGATCGATGCCAATGAAGGCTGGTCGTCGAAGGAAGCGCTGATGAAGCTGGAGGCGATCCGCCGCGCCGGCCACGATCTGCTCTGGGTCGAGGACCCGATCCTGCGTCACGAGTATGAGGGCCTGCGCACGCTGCGCCATTCAGCATCCTGGACGCAGATCAATTCCGGCGAGTATCTCGACCTGCAGGGCAAGCGGCTGCTGATGGAAGCGCACGGCACGGATATTCTCAACGTCCACGGCCAGGTTTCCGACGTCATGCGCATCGGCTGGCTTGCCGCCGACATGGGTATTCCGGTCAGCCTCGGCAACACGTTCTTGGAGATGGGCGTTCACATGGCGGTCGCACTGCCGGAGGTCGAATGGCTGGAATATTCCTTCCAGAATTTCGACCATCTCGTCGATGAACCGATCGAGATCCGCGACGGCTATGCCTATGCGCCCGACAGGCCAGGGCACGGCCTGGTGCTCAGCGAAACCGCGCGTCGCGATTGGGCGCGGCCGGTGCTGTTGCCGCGCGAGCAATTGGGCGAAGCGCCCGCCAATCCGCGCCTCGGCGTCGCCAAATGATATCCGGGCCAAAGGCCTTTCAGTTTTCGGGAGGAACTGACATGCATGCCAAGTTTTCCGCAATGCTTCTGGCTGGGGTCGTCCTCGCCGCAGTGCCTGCCGCCGCGCAGGAAATCACCGTTTGGGATTGGAAATCCGGCGATCCGGCGGCGGCTGCCTATTACGACAAGGCCAAGACCGATTTCG
>JAGWJK010001260.1 GCA_028865845.1 Rhizobiaceae bacterium | reverse complement strand
ATCTGGATATTGCCCTCGACAGCGACGGCACCTACAAGGCGCTGGATTTCTACAAGTCGATGCGCGAATTCTGCCCGCCGGGTGCCACCAACTACAGCTGGGGCGAAAGCCTGACGGCTTTCGTGTCCGGCGCCACGGCCACCGGCATCTATGCGGGCCGCGTGCTGGCAAACGTCACCGCTCAGAATCCCGATATCGCCGATTCCGTCACCTGCGCGGTCTATCCGACGATCTCCAAGGACGTGAAGCCGTGGACGTTCAACGACTTTCCTTCGGTTTTCATTCCCAAGGACGCCGGCAACATGGACATCACGAAGAAATTCGCGGCGTTCCTGTTCGAGCCGAAGGGTTATATTCCACAGCTGCACGCGGCTCCCGGCCATGTCCTGCCGGTTCTGAAGACGATTGCCCAGGATCCGAGCTACCTCGATAATCCGATCATCAAGAAATATCCGAAGGAAGTCGATCTCATGTCCCAGGCGGCCGCCGCGGGCAAGAATCTCGGCTACGAAGAGGACGGTTGGAAGGCCAACGTCAAGGCCAACGACATCATCGGCAGCAACGCCATCGCCGAGCTGGTGCAGCGCGTCGTTCTCAACGGCGAAGATGCCAAGGCCACCGTCAAGGAAATTTCCGGCAAGATCGAAGCGATCATGAAGGCCTGACCTCATCGCGAAGCGGGGTGCGCTCGTGTGCCCCGCCTCTTCTTCCCATGCAATTTGGATGACTGCCTTGGCCGCGACATACGAAAACCGGATGACGCTTGAGAAGCGCTATAGCCTGATCGGCATGGCGCTGATCGCGCCGACCGTGCTGATCCTGACTGCCGTGATCGTCTATCCGCTGGTCTCGGCGATCTATCTGTCGCTGTTTTCGATTTATACGCCGACGCTCAAGGGCAACTGGGTCGGGCTCGGCAACTATGCGACCGTGCTCGGCGGGAAATATTTCTGGTTGTCGCTTTGGACCACGGTACTTTGGACTGCGGGCACGCTCTTCCTTCAGGTCCTGTTTGGCGTCGGCATGGCATTGCTGTTGAACCAGAACATTCTGTTTCGGTCATTGGCGCGCAGTCTCGTGCTCTTTCCCTATTTCGTCTCGACGGTCGTCGCCGTGCTCGTCTGGCGTTGGCTTTTCAACGACCTCTACGGCATCCTCAATCACCTGCTGTTGATGATGGGCGTCATCAACATGCCGATCGATTGGCTCGGCATCATGCCGAACGCGATGTTGTCGGTCATCGGCGTCGGTGCCTGGAAGTTCTTTCCCTTCGTGGTCATCGCCGTGCTGGCAAGGCTGCAGACGATTCCCGAACATCTCTACGAAGCCGCCAAGATCGACGGTGCCGGCACTATCGGCCGCTTTTTCGACGTGACGCTGCCGCAGCTGCGCGATGTCCTGTCGATCGTCATCCTGCTCAGGATCATCTGGGACTTCAAGGAATTCGACCTGATTTACCTGCTGACCGGCGGCGGCCCGCTCGACAACACGAGAACGCTGCCCCTGATCGTCTATCAGCAGGCATTCAGCCTGAACCAGATGGGCATGGCTGCTACCTATGCGGTGGCAATGATGATCATCATGCTGATTTTCATGCTGTTCTACCTTTTCCAGGCGAGAAGGGGCGAGCGATGAGACTGTTGATCGCCGGCTCCATCGGCGCTGCATTCCGTCGGGAGG
>JAGWJK010001259.1 GCA_028865845.1 Rhizobiaceae bacterium | reverse complement strand
ATGCTCAATTCTAGATTAATCAGTCCAAAATAATGAAAGGAAATGTCATGTCTTCTCCTCTCACCGGCAAGATTGCCCTCGTCACCGGCGGTTCGCGCAGCATCGGTGCCGCCATCGTCCGGCGCTTGAGTGCAGATGGCGTCAAGGTCGCCTTCACCTATTCGGCTTCGCCGGAAAAAGCGGAAGCTCTGGTAAAAGAGCTTGAGACAACAGGCGGAAGCGTTCTGGCGATCAAGGCCGACAGCGCCGATGTCGATGCAGTGCGCGGCGCGGTCGCAAGAACCGCGGAGCATTTCGGCGGCCTCGATATCCTCATCAACAATGCCGGCATCCTAATCCGCGAAACGGTCGACAATTACGATCTCGCCGATTTCGATCGCATGTTCGCCGTCAACGTCCGCGCGGTGTTCGTCGCAGCACAAGCCGCCGCCAGGCATATGGGCGAAGGCGGGCGCATCATCACCATCGGCAGCATGGTTGCCGACCGCGCCGGTTTCCCCGGCACGTCGGTCTACGCCGCAACCAAGGCTGCCGTCGCGGCGATGACACGGGGCCTTGCTCGGGATCTCAGCCCGAGGGGCATTACGGTCAACACAGTACAGCCCGGGCCGACACTGACGGACCTGACGGCCGACTATGTCGAGACGCTGGTTCCCATGCTGCCGATCGGTCGTGTGGGCAAGGATTCCGAGATCGCCGGTCTTGTCGCCTACCTCGCTGGACCGGAGGCGGGCTATATCACCGGCTCCGCCCTGACGATCGACGGCGGGCTTACCGCTTGAACCGCCGAGAAAGCGAGATGTGGCCCGAATTCACCGGGCCGCATCTCAGAATCTTTGCTGCGCCATCAGGATTTCGCGGGCAATCTGCTCCAGCGGCACGATGCGATCGACACCGCCGCGGGCGATTGCTTCCTTCGGCATACCGAAGACGACCGACGTCGCTTCGTCCTGCGCGACGGTAAAAGCGCCGGCCTGTTTCATCTCGAACATGCCGCGCGCGCCGTCATCGCCCATGCCGGTCATGATGACGCCCATGGCATTCGAGCCGGCTGCGCGCGCCGCCGAACGGAAAAGCACATCGACCGACGGACGATGACGCGACACCAGCGGGCCGGTTTTTACAGCCACGTGATAGCGGGCGCCCTGCCGCTCGAGAAGCATGTGATTGTCGCCGGGTGCGATCAGCACGTGGCCTCGCAGCACCGGATCGCCATCCACGGCTTCCTTCACCTCGACCTCGCAAAGACTGTTCAGGCGCTTGGCGAAAGCGGCCGTGAATTTCTCCGGCATGTGCTGGACGATGACCATGCCCGGCGCATTGGCGGGCAGCGCCTCCAGCATCTCGCGGAGCGCCTCCGTACCGCCCGTCGACGCCCCGACACAGACGACCATCTCCGTCGTCTTCGCCATGGCGCGGCCGGTCGGCGGCGGGAGCATCGCATCTGCCGTCAATTTTGCCGCGGGTCCGCTGCCTGCGGCTGAACGCGCGCTGGCGCGGCGGGTGTTCGGCATGCGGGCATGCGACGCGCTTTTCACCACTTCGCGAATGCGCATCGCCTCGTCGGCGAGATAATCCGCAGCACCGATCCGAGGCTTCAGGATGATGTCGACGGCACCTGCTTCCAAGGCCTGCAACAAGGTCTCCGAACCGGCTTCCGTCAACGACGAACACATGACGACC
>JAGWJK010001258.1 GCA_028865845.1 Rhizobiaceae bacterium | reverse complement strand
TCGCCTCCAACCTGATCATGGCACAGGGCGTCGGCCAGGCGATTGCTGAAAACAAGCTCAGCGACAAGGTCAAGGTCATCGGTTTCGACAGCGACGACAAGACCCTCGGCTTCCTGAAGAGCGGCGCCATTGCAGGCCTCGTGGTTCAGGATCCCTACCGGATGGGCTACGACGGCATCAAGACCGCTCTGGCCGTCTCCAAGGGCGAAAAGGTTGAAGCCAACGTCGACACCGGCGCCAACCTCGTCACCAAGAGCAACATGAGCGATCCGAAGATCGACGCTCTGATCAATCCGAAGGTCAAGTAACAAGCGAGAACCGCGCCTGGGGAACCGGGCGCGGTTTTTGTATCATACCGGCCTGCAGGAAGAGGCAGGCCGGGCATTTCTTAAGGGAGGAGATTCATGACGAGCCTCGAAGAGATCAGTCATCGCCACGATGACAGCATCCGGACGGAAGCAAACCGCGTTCCGGCGGGGTCGCCGATTCTCGAACTGAAGGGACTGCAAAAACGCTACGGCTATGTCGAAGCGCTGAAGCCGGCGACGATCACGTTTCTGGCCGGCGAAATCCACGCCATCGTCGGCGAAAACGGCGCCGGTAAGTCTACCCTCATCAAGCTGCTGACCGGGGTGATCACCAGGACAGCCGGTGAGATTTTCTGGTGTGGTCATCCGGTCGCCCTTGCCAATCCCAACGAAGCGATCTCCCGCGGCATCAATGCGGTGCATCAGGAAGTCGTGCTTTGCCCGCACCTGACGGTCGCCGCCAATCTTTTTCTGGGCGATGAAGTCAACCGTTACGGCCTGATGCGCAAGAAGCAGATGGAGCGGATGGCGCAGACCGTGCTCGACGATCTCGGTTTCGGCCTGCCGGCACCGGCACTTCTGAGCTCCTTGACCATCGGACAGCAACAGCTTGTCGCCACCGCCCGCGCCGCCATGCGCGGCACGCAATTCCTGATCTTCGACGAGCCGACCGCATATTTGACGCGCCAGGAATCGGCGCAACTCTTCAAGCTCATCCGTCGCCTGCAGAGCGAAGGCGTCACCATCGTCTATATCAGCCACCGCATGGAAGAGGTCTTCGAGCTGGCGGATCGCGTCTCGGTCCTGCGCGACGGCACCCATGTCGGCACACGCACCATTGCCGAGACCAACGAGGACGAGCTGATCAAGCTGATGATCAATCGCTCCATCGAGCAGATCTATCACAAGGAAGAGGTGCCGATCGGCGCTCCCATCCTTGAGACGCGTGGTGTGTCGGGTCCGGGTTTCGAGGATATTTCGTTGACGGTGCGAGCCGGCGAAATCGTCGGGCTCTATGGCTTGATCGGCGCCGGCCGCAGCGAATTCGCGCTCGGTCTTTACGGCCGCCAGCCTTTGTCCGCCGGCGAAATTCACTGGCAGGGCCGCAAGGTGGATATCCGCAACGAGCGGACCGCGATGGACCTTGGCATCGCGCTCGCGCCGGAAAGCCGCCGCGACCAGGGCCTGTGCCTCAACCTGCCGATCGGACTTAACATCAACCTGCCGGTCTTCGGGCGCTTAAGCCAGGGACCGGTCATCAATCGCAACAGCGAAGCGGCGAATGCCGACAAGCAGATCCGCGATCTCAGCATCAAGACGCCGGCCCGCAGCGTATTGGCGTCGGCAATGTCGGGCGGCAACCAACAGAAGATCGTC
>JAGWJK010001257.1 GCA_028865845.1 Rhizobiaceae bacterium | reverse complement strand
TCCGTCGCAAAGACCGTGATCGTCCGGACGATCGCATCGCCCGCCCTCAACTTGCCGGGGTCACTGTCGAAGGCTTGGGTGAGCACCAGGCCGCGGGCGGCAAAGACCGGGCTTGCCGCGTTGTCCCCGCTCGCCTGTCCAACCGTGAAGCTGATTGAAGGCAGCTGCGCCTTTCCCTTCACGGGCTTGCCGTTGTCCGAATAGCCGAGCTCGATCGTAATAGGCGGCAGGGCAAAGGTTCCCGACGCCTGCGGAACGATGGCATAGGTTCGGCTGATACCCGAATATTGGGTGCCGTCGACGGTCTGCAGCGAATTCTGGGCGCGCTCGTCGGGAAGGGTCACGACGGCATTCGGTATGTCGAAAAGCGGGAACTGCGGCGGCGAGGTGAAGAAATCCGGCGCGAAGACGACGACCGTCATGTGGACCTGCTGGCCCGGCACGATCACGCCCTTGTCGTCGATCGTCGCACGAGCGAAAGGCTCGGCCGCGAAAGAGGGCGAGGCCGCGAGAAGCAGGAGCACGAGGATGGCCAGCAATCGTCTCGTCATGGTTTCTTCTCGCCGGCTTCGCTCGCGAACTTGCGCGCCATCAGGTCGGTGGGGCTGATCTGGATGTTCTTCATCCACATCTCGGATGTCTGCTCCGCGATATCGATCTTTCCCTCCTTTCCCTGCTTGCCCTTGTCGTCGAATTGTATCTGGTCGGGTTTTTCGCTGGGTTCCTGTTGTTCCTCTTCCTCGTCCTTTTTCGCCTTGAGCAGCTTCTCGGCAACGGCAAGGTTGGCTACGGCATCCGGCCAGTCCTTTCGCATCTGCAGCGCCTTTTGATAGGCCGCGACCGCCTCTTCCGGCATGGACAGATGCAGCAGCGAGTTCCCCTGATCGTACCAGCTTTCGGCCGTATCGACCGAGGCGAAGGCGTCGACCGCTTCGGCGAACTTGCCTGCCTTGTAAAGCGCGACGCCTTTCCACATCGGATCGGAGAAATGGCTTGCTGCTCCCGCATAGTCCCCATGTTCGAAACTGCGCCGGCCCTGCTGGTCGGGTGTCAGCCACATGTCCATGAAATCGGCCGCCGCCGCGCTCGTCGGCTGAAGCAGCCGCAGGGCCAGAAGTGCGGCCCCCATTCTCACCACCCAGCCTTTCCGGAAGGATAGCCCGAACAGGACGACGAGCGGGACGACGATCCACCAGCCCATGTCGCGCCAGCGATTGCCGTCATCCGACTGCTTGCGCGTAAAATCGGAGCGAATTCTCTGCGCCACCCAGCGGACGTCGGTATCGTCGTCGGTGCTGGTCGCGACCTCGACCCCTGTGCGTGCGTGCAGCCTTTTCAGTCCGTCGAGATCGAGCTTTGCGAAAACCCGGCCGTTGGCTGCATCGTTCAGAAAGCCGCCGTCGGGCTTTTTCACCGCGCCACCAGCCGCCGTGCCGATTGCAAGCACGATGACGGTGCCGTTCTTCGCCCGCTTCAGCGCGTCGAACGCACTTTCTTCGATGCCGTCAGTGATAAAGAGAATAGTGCCGGCGGCGCTCTCCTTCGAAAGCGTCGCTTCGGCAAGAGCGACTGCCTTCGTGGTATCTTTGCCGGCGACGGGCATGATGCGGGTGGCGAGCGCGTCGGTATAGGTTTGGATGAGGGAGGTATCTTCCGTCAGTGGAAGCACCAGATGTGCGGATCCGG
>JAGWJK010001256.1 GCA_028865845.1 Rhizobiaceae bacterium | reverse complement strand
AGCCAATCACACAGGCGAACGAGACCCATGCAGCTGATCGACCCCAACCATCCCATTTACAAGCCACTCTGGGTGCGGCTTCTGATCGTCGGCATCTGCTTTGGCTGGGCGATCGTGGAAGCCTTCGGCCCGCAGCCCTTCTGGGCCGTCATCGCCGGTGCGCTCGGCATATATTCCGCCTATATGCTTCTTCTGACCTTCAATCCGCAAGCGCCGAAGGCTGAAGCTGAGGGTGCGGCACCGGCAGATGAGACCGAAAAGGCGCCGGAAGAAGAGAAATAGTCATCGCCCGATGCGTTTGATGGCGGCGTCGATCAGTTGATTGGCGATCATCATGCGTATCGTCGCCTGTTCGCGAAAGGGCAGGGCGACGCTGTCGGGATGGTTGGCCTTGGCGAAGGCCCGGCGTTTGTCGTTGAGGGATTGCAATGTGTCCTGCGAGGAAAGCGCCAGATCCTCGGCCACTTCTTCACGGGACGTGCGCGCAAGATGCGGGGGCATGACCGGCGGTTCCGGTTCAAGCTCGGGCGCTGGTTCCGGCTCCTGTGGTGGAGGTTCCGGCTCAGGAAAGACGATTTCGTTGCCGAGATTGTCGCGATAGGCATCGTCGGGTCGCGACGAGGCGGCGGAGACGCCCTCGCGAACCGCGGCAACGAAGCTGGCATTGAGGCCACGGATGCGATGCGCCGCAGCCTCTTCCTCTGATGTATCCTCTTCCGTATCCAGACGATCGAGAACGGATTTAAACAGCGACTGCCCGAACAACATGCTTGCCTCCAGAAGCGCTACGGATAGCCGGGCAAGTTGGCGCGGGGCTTGCGGCTGAATGCGCGGTGGCAGGTGCTAAGGCAAGACATTCATTAGGAAAAATCGAAATTGCGGCTCTCCTGCAGGATCATGTCGTGCAGCAGCCGCGCGCTTGGCGGCATGGCGCGCTCTCGGGCGGTGATCAGGCTGTAGGGCTTCACCTCGATTTCGAAATCGATGGGCAGGATGCAGGATTCGCCGGCCTGGGAGGATTGCCCGCACATGAATTGCGCCATGTCGAGGGCAACCGGCGTAATCGCATCGGTTTTACAGACGATGGCAAGCGTCAGCAGAAGGGAGGAGGTATTGATGATGTTCTCCGGCAGCGGAACGCCGGCGGCGATGAAGATGTCTTCCACCTTGCGCCGCAGAAGCGTGCCCGGCGGCTGGAACACCCAATCGTAGCCCGGCAGATCCTCGAGGCTGGCAACTCCCTTCTTCAGGAGCGGGTGACCGTTGCGCACGACCAGGCAGGCTTTCTCGACGCCGATCTCATGGGTCGTGAACAGGCGCGGATTGAGCTCGTCGGGAATGCGGCTGATGATGAAATCATGGCGGGCGGCGAGCAGTTCGCGGGCAAGCACGTTGCTGGTTTCGACCTGAATATTGATCTCGATGCCGGGATAGGCGCTGGTGACGCGCTGGATCGCCGGCACGACAAGGCTGATTGCCGGCGCCGTGACGGCGCCAAGATAGACGGAGCCGCCCTTGCCGGTTCTGAGCTCTCCGATCTCGCGGCTTGCCTCGCGAAGCTCCAGCAGGATCTTGCGTGCACGCTTTGCCAGGGCCGAACCGAATGGGGTCAGAACGACGCCACGCGCCACGCGCTCGTAAAGCGGGCTTTTGACGATCGACTCCATTTCCGAGAGCATTCGTGAAGCC
>JAGWJK010000144.1 GCA_028865845.1 Rhizobiaceae bacterium | reverse complement strand
CGAGGCCTTCGTCTCTTCGTTTGCGGCGTTAACCAGCCACATCACCAGAAAGAAGGCCATCATTGCCGTCATGAAGTCGGCATAGGCGATCTTCCACGCGCCGCCGTGGCCGCCCTCGTGGTCGCCATGGCCATGCTTCTTGACGATGATAATCTCATGCTTGCCGTGACCTTGATCGCCATCGCTCATTTCAAAATCTCTCTCAGACTACTGGCCCAGGCAGACATGCGGGTGACAAGGACGCTCTCGCCGATGGTGACGGTCAGATCGACGTCGTGCGCCTCGGTATGCCGCAGCAGAGCGCGATTCTCGCCGAGACGGGATTGAAGCATATTGAAGAGATGGCGGGGGCCGCTGACCGTGATCGGGCCGCTCGCGCCATCGAGAATCGCCGCGGTCACCATGGTGGCGAGATCGGCCACGGCCTTGGCCGTCAGCGCCTCCGTCATCATCGGCGCCAGCACGGCAGCAGTTTCGGCGCTGATCGCTTGCCCGAGCATGGTCGCGATGCGGTTGATGTCGTCGGCGATTTTCTGTGCCGCTTGTTCTTCGTAGCGCACGCGAAGAGCCTCAAGCTCGGCCCGGTGCGCCTCGGTCAGGCTCGCCATCTCCGCCTGATGCTTTTCGGTCAGTTCCTGCGTCGCTGCCTCGTGTCCCTGCGCATAGGCCTCGCGGCGCTCCGCTTCGACATCGACCGGCGGCTCCGGAGGAACTTCGGGAAATGCCGGCATTTCCTCGAAAGAAATGTCCGGTATCGCAGAAGGCGGAGGCGGCACCTGGGCGCTGAAATCCTTGAGATAGCGGGAAAGCGTCGGGCTCATGATGGCATCCCCTCGTTTCTGCCAGCAAAGAGCTGCGGGTGGTCGCCACGACGGGCTGAGTGAATTCCCATGCTCAAAACGTCTATCATCACGCTTCCGGTTTCCATCCTGCGGCCACGCCTTGTGATCGGGTGGCCAAGCGCCAAGGGGATATGACGCGACCATGCCATTGCGGGGAACCGTAGGGTGCCAAACTTGTGCGAGGATGAATGCAGGCGCCGCAGCCGAAAGGATGCGGCGCCCGGAAAATCAGCTGGACTGAAGCAGGATCAAAACCTTGCTCGCCATGGTGTTGGCGATCGACAAAGCCTGCACGCCCATTTGCTGCGCCGTCTGCAGCGCAGTCTGCCGTGCCGAAGCCTCTTCCATATTGGTATCGATCAGGGAGCCGGCGCTGTCCTTGATGTTGTCGCTGAGCTTCGAAATATAGTCCGACTGGTCGTCGAGACGAGATTTCATGATGCCGAGCGTCGAATCGGCCGTTGTCGCCGCCTTCAGAAGCGAGCTGGTGACATTGATCATGTCGGTGAGCTGGTCATCGGTCGTGCTGTCGGAGACGGAGATTTCGGTGCCGTCTGCTGGCGGTGTGCCGGAATCTGCGGCCAGCAGGTAGTAATTGCGCGGGGTAGAGGTTCCGTCGGATGCCAGACTATTGGCGTCGACGTTCTTCGTCAGCAGGCCGAGGCTCGGATCAGCCGAATCGATCATCAGCGTCTGTGAGCTGTCGTAATTGACTGTAACCAGGCTGACCTGGCCGCCGACGCCACGGGTGAAATTGCTGATCACCGATTGCTGGGTATCGGGCTGTGCGGACGTGCTGAACAGCCAGTTCTCGCCCGAAAACGATGCCGACTGCGTGACCGACTGGAGCTGATCCTTCAACTGCGTGATATCGGAATTGAGCGCGTCCTTGTCGACGCCGGGCTCCTTGGCCGAAACCAGCTTGGCCTGCAGCTGTGTCAGGATATCGACGACCGAATCCATGGCGGTGGAGGCGGTGTCGACCTTCGAGCTGCCGAGGCCGAGTGCATCGGTGATGGTGGACAGGCTGTTCTGGTCCGATTGCATGGTCTGCGACATCGACCAATAGGTCGGGTCGTCACTCGCCTTGCCGACGCGAAAGCCGCTCGTGACCTGTTCCTGCACGGTGCCGAGATCTGCGTTCACACCACGCAAAACAGTCAGTGCGGCCAGGGCGGCGGGGTTCGTCGTCACATTGCTCATCGGAAGATCCGTCATTTTATTGAAACAGGCAGACCGGATGGTTCCGGCAGCGACAATCGGCCTCATGCCCGCCAGAGGGAGTGACCCCAGTACGGCCAGTCGCTAAAGCACGGCCTTGAAAATCCAACGGAATTCCCAAGCCATGCGCAAGTGCTGCAAATCAGTTACCAAACGACGCTAACAAATCCTTACCGGCGGCGGCAAGAGAGAAATGCCGCTCGCCAAATCTTAACGCAAGCCCCGGTCAAGGCTCGCGTTTTTGCGCGCGATCAATGGCTCTGGAAGAGCGAAAGAACGTTCTGCGCGCTGTTATTGGCAATCTGCAGCGACTGGATCGCCAGCTGCTGCTGGGTCTGCAGCGCCGAGAGCTTGCTCGATTCTTCTTCCATGTCCGCATCGACGAGTTTGCCGACACCGGAGTCGATCGTATCGCTGAGGGCCGACACGAAGCTGGTCTGCAGGTCGATGCGGGTCGAGAGCGAGCCCAACTGCGACGCGGCACTGGTCATGGCATCGAGGGCCGACTGAACCATCGTCATCGACTTGGCGACATCGCCGCCGGTCATGTTGGTGATGTCGAGGCTGTAGACGGAATAGTCGGAAATGCCGATCGTCTGCTCGGAGCCGAGAATGCCGGATGCGGTGTCGATCGAACCATCGACCAAGGTACCGAACATGACGTTGCCCTGCGAGCTGGCGTCGAACTGGTAGCTGGAATTGTTAACGGCGACACTGCCGTCATTATAACGCACGAAGGACGAGACGACCGATGCCGAGGCGCCATCGGAGGCAACCACCCAGTTCTGGCCGGAGAAGGACGCCGATTGCGCGACGCTCTTCAACTGCTGCTGCAGCTGCGTGATTTCTTCCTGTACGTCAGCCTTGTTGACGCTGCTTTCCGTGGCGGCGACCAGCTTGTCTTTGATCTGCTGAACAACATCGATGCCGTTTTCCATCGCCGTATAAGCCGTGTCGACCTTTGCCGCGCCGAGACCGAGTGCGTCGGAAACAGCCGATAGCGCGCTGTTGTCGGAACGCATGGTCGTCGCGATAGACCAATAGGCCGCGTTATCCGAAGCCTTGGATACGCGGTAACCGGAGGAAACGCGCCCCTGCGTCTCCTGCAGGTTGCTGTTGATGGTGCGAAGCGTCTGAAGTGCGGACATGGCCGCGATGTTGGTGAGAATGCTGGTCATCGATTTTGCCCCCAAGGCTTTGAACTAAAAGGGACATTCCGGTCTGCGGCCGGTCACGGTCATTGTCTTCATGTCTGTTAACCGCCCCTTAAGAGAGGTTAACCAACCGTTGCGATGGCGGCAGATGACACCATAATCCTTAACGAAAAGTTAACAGCGGAGCGTAAAAGTTAACAAAAAGCTGTATCTAAAATAGATACTTACGAACCAATGCCCGCATGAGGCGAGTGAAGCACCAGACCTCGAAAGCGGCCCAAGCCGCAGGCAGGTCAGCTTCGCGCCACCTTGAACAGCGTAAGATTGCTAATATCCGACACCTCTCATCCATGATGATGGGGCGGATCGCGTGGCGCTATCTTGGTGACGGCGCGAGGTTCAGCCAAAGGCAGGGTCGAGATGTTAAGTTTGCAGAGCGGCGGATTGCTGGAGGATGCAACCCAACAGACGACCCTGGACCCGGCCGATTGGCAGGCCCTGCGCAGACAGGGACACCGCATGCTGGACGACATGCTGGACTACCTCGAGGGACTGCCGCAGAAACCTGTCTGGCAGCCTGCCCCCTCCTCGGCGCGCGCCCTGTTCGACGCGCCGTTGCCGGTCGAGCCGACGAGCCTTGCGGACGCCCATGCGATATTTCGCGATCAGGTTCTTCCCTATGGCAGCGGCAACATTCACCCGGGTTTCATGGGCTGGGTACAAGGCGGCGGCACCGTCAACGGCATGCTGGCGGAGATGCTGGCGGCGGGTCTGAACGCCAATCTCGGCGGACGCGACCACATGCCGATCGAAGTGGAAAGGCAGATCGTCCGCTGGACGCGGCAGATATTCTCATTTCCGGAAACCGCCGGCGGCATATTCCTGACCGGCACATCGCAGGCGAATTTCGTTGCGGTGCTGCTCGCCAGAACAAGAAAGCTCGGTGCTACCGTCCGTGCGCAGGGCGTTTCGAGCGAGCGGAAATTGGTCGCCTATGCCTCGAGCGAAGTACATGGCTGCGTGCCGCGCGCTTTCGAAATGGCCGGCATCGGCACCGAACAGCTGCGACGCATCCCGGTCAACAGCCGAGGGCAGATCGATGTCGATGCGCTCGACCGGCAGATCATTCGCGACAAGGCGGACGGCTGCACACCATTCCTGGTGATCGGCAGCGCCGGAACGGTCAATACCGGCGCGGTCGACGATCTCGCCGCCCTGCGCCGGATCGCCGATGGTCACGACCTTCATTTCCATGTCGACGGCGCGCTGGGTGCGCTCGGCGTCCTCAGCAACGATCTCGCACCGCTGTTCGGCGGCATCGAATCAGCTGATTCGCTCGCCTTCGATTTTCACAAATGGGGCCAGGTCCCCTATGACGCCGGTTTTCTCCTTGTGCGCGACAGCGCCTGGCAGCTTCAGACCTTTGCCTCGGACGCCGCCTATCTGACCCGCGCCGCGACGGGCCTTGCCGGCGGCGAATGGTGGCCCTGCGATTACGGCCCGGATCTTTCGCGCGGCTTCCGCGCCCTCAAGACCTGGTTCACGCTGAAGACCTATGGCGTCAAGGCGCTGGGTGATTCGATCGGTGCCAATTGCGCGCTCGCGCGCGGCCTTGCTGAGAGAATCGAACGGGAACCGACCTTGCGGCTGCTTGCGCCGGTGGCACTCAACGTCGTCTGCTTCGGCTATGTCGGATCGGCGGGCGACGTGCCGGCCGAGATCAACAGCCGCATCGTCGAACAGCTCCACGCCGAAGGCCGGGTCGCCCCCTCGCTCACCATCGTCAACGGCCGGCCGGCCATCCGCGCCGCCATCGTGAACCACCGCACGCAACAGACTGACATCGACGCGCTGGTTGACGGCGTTCTGAAACTCGGATCTCAACAGGACCTACTTCAATGCTGATGACACCCTCCCCGGTCACCGATCACCGCCTGCCCGAAACCGGCGGCGCGAACCGCATCCTCGGCATGCAGAAGATCGTGTCGCACGTCTATGCCGGCGGCGACGTGACCCCGCTTTGGGAAAACCTCATGCAGCGGGTGGGCGCGGACTCTTCGGATTCAGCAGCCCTTCATGACCTCTCGACCATCCTGCAGACCCTCACCCGTGCCGAGGAAGCCCGTCAGGTGCTGCAGGGAGCCGTCGCCCTAAGCCGCAATTTCTGCGTCGTGCATGGAAACGGCCAGGGACCACGGCTACTTGCCTTCGTGACGCCAGGCGATTTCATGGCCAATACGCCGCTCGATTTCCTGCTGGCGGGCAGCAACTGCGTTCTCTGGCTGCACTATGTCGACGCAGATACGACGGAACTCGTTAATCTTCCCGATCACGACGTCGCGTTCATGGCGATCGGCGAATCAACGGAGAACGCGCCGGTCCTGAGACAGATGCAAAAAGTCCTCTCGGATTTCCCCGGACCGATCATGAACAATCATCCGGAGCTGATCAGCTTGCTGACGCGCGATGGCGTCAGCACCCGCCTTTCCGGCGCTCCATCCTTGCTGTCGCCGCGCACCTATCGTGCGAAGCGCGAGGATCTCCTTGCAGTCGCCGCCGGCACGAAGCGCCTGGACGACTGCGTTCCGGGTGTCGCGTTCCCGCTCGTTATCCGCCCGATCAGCACCCATGCCGGCAACGGCCTGGAGCATGTCGCTGACGCCGCGGGGCTTGCAGCATTGCTCCGGACACAGCCGGCCACTGAACTCTACGTTGCACCCTTCATCGACTTCCGCGGAGCCGATGGTCTCTACAACAAGCAGCGTATCGTGTTCATTCGCGGCAGGGCCTATGCCAGCCACATGGCTCTCTCCGAACATTGGATCGTGCACTACCTCAGCGCCGGAATGGCCGATAGTCCTGCCAAACGCGCGGTCGAACAGAGATGGATGGAGACGTTCGATACCGACTTCGCCGTGCGTCACAAAGACAGTTTTGACGCGCTTTATAACCGGATCGGCCTGGATTACTTCGGAATCGACTGTGCCGAGCTTCCGGACGGACGACTGCTGGTCTTCGAACTCGATGTCGCGATGGTCGTGCACAACATGGATAGTGCGCAGGTTTATCCTTACAAGCAGGTTGCCATGCGCAAGCTGTTTTCGGCATTTGTCGCCGCAGCCGAGGAAACGGCGGCTGACTACCACGCCTCGCATCACGGCCTGATGCAGCTCTCCAGCATCACCGGCCCGTGAAACCCCGAATTGCATTAGCGACGCGCATATAAGTAAAAAGGCCGCCCAAGGGGCGGCCTTTTCGATATCCGTGCTGAGCGATTGCCGGGCTCTTTTTTCGCCCGGCCTGCTTCCTTCCGATTAACGGAAGAGCGAGAGGAGGCTCTGCGTCGAGGAGTTGGCGATCGACAGAGACTGAACAGCGAGCTGCTGCTGCGTCTGGAGCGCCGAGAGCTTCGAGGATTCCGTTTCCATGTCGGCGTCGACCAGCTTGCCAACACCCGATTCGATCGAGTCGGAGAGCGAGGAAGCGAACGAGGTCTGCAGGTCGATACGCGAAGAGAGCGAGCCGAGCTGCGAGCCGAGGCTGGTCATGGCCTGCAGGGACTGTTCGACCATACTCAGAGCCTTGCCGATGTCGCCCGAGGTCATGCCAACGATGTTGAGGCTGTAAACCGAGTAGTCGGTGCCGCCGATGGTCTGTTCCGTGCCAAGAATGCCCGAAGCCGTGTCGATCGTGCCGACCGAGTCGGAGCCGAACAGAACGTTGCCGGTTGCGCCGGCCGTGAAGTTGTAGCTGGAGCTCTGAACCGAAACGCCGCCGGTAGCGGAACGAACGAAGGAGGAAACGACCGAAGCGGTGGCGCCAGCGGAAGCAACGACCCAGTTCTGGCCGGAGAAGGAAGCCGACTGAGCGACGCTTTCGAGCTGCTGCTGCAGCTGGCTGATTTCTTCCTGAACGTCGGACTTGTCGACAGCGCCTTCCTGGGCGGTAACGAGCTTGTCCTTGATCGACTGAACGATGTCGATGGCGCTGGTGACGGCGGTCGAAGCTGTGTCAACCTTGGCTGCGCCGAGGCCGAGAGCGTCGGAAACGGCGCCGAGAGCCGAATCGTCCGACTTCATGGTCGTTGCGATCGACCAGTAAGCAGCGTTGTCGGAAGCCTTCGAAATGCGAAGACCGGAGGAAACAGCGTTCTGGGTGGTCTGCAGGTTGTTGTTGACGTCACGCAGCGTCGAGAGAGCTGCCATTGCGGCGTTGTTGGTAATGATGCTGGTCATAGTGTTTCTTGCCCCTTTTGGCAGTGGTTAGGAAGGGACATTCCGGATTGGACCGGAAACGGCACTCAGCCTCATGCCTGTTAACCTTAATTTGTGTGGTTAACTCGCCGTTTCGATGCCCACAGAAAACAGCAAGATAGTTAAAAAAATATTGAAACAGCGATGGGTAAAAAATTAAAAAAAACCGCGCCTTAGACAGGCACGGTTAACTTATTGTTTAGAGCTTTTCGGCCTGAGGCCAGCCTTCCGATTAACGGAAGAGCGACAGGATGCTCTGCGACGAAGAGTTGGCGATCGACAGAGACTGAACAGCGAGCTGCTGCTGGGTCTGGAGAGCCGAGAGCTTCGAGGATTCGACTTCCATGTCGGAGTCAACCAGCTTGCCAACACCCGATTCGATCGAGTCGGACAGTGCCGACGAGAAGGTCGTCTGCAGGTCGATACGGGCAGACAGCGAGCCGAGCTGCGAGCCGAGGCTGGTCATGGCCTGCAGGGACTGTTCGACCATGCTCAGAGCCTTGCCGATGTCGCCGGTGGTCATGTTGCTGATGTCAAGGCTGTAAACCGAGTAATCGGAGCCGCCGATGTTCTGTTCCGTGCCGAGAATGCCCGAAGCCGTGTCGATCGTGCCGACCGAGTCGGAGCCGAACAGAACGTTGCCGGTTGCGCCAGCCGTGAAGTTGTAGCTGGAGCTCTGAACCGAAACACCGCCGGTGGCGGAACGGATGAAGGAAGAAACGACGGAAGCCGTGGCGCCCTGGGAAGCGACGACCCAGTTCTGACCGGAGAACGAAGCAGACTGAGCGACGCTCTTCAGCTGGGACTGCAGCTGGGTGATTTCTTCCTG
>JAGWJK010001255.1 GCA_028865845.1 Rhizobiaceae bacterium | reverse complement strand
AAAAGGCTTCACGCTGGTCAAGATCGGCGCTGAGGATGGTGAAAAGGTCCAGGCTGCCATCGACAATCTCGGCGCACAGGGTGCGCAGGGCTTCATTATCTGCACGCCAGACGTCAAGCTCGGCCCCGGCATCGTCGCAAAGGCTGCCGCCAACCAGCTGAAGCTGATGACCGTGGACGACCGGCTGGTCGCAGCCGACGGCAAGCCGCTGGAAGACGTGCCGCACATGGGCATTTCGGCCACCAAGATCGGCGAGGGCGTCGGCCAGGCGATCGTGGACGAAATGAAGAAGCGCGGCTGGGACATGAAGAATGTCGGCGCGATCCGCGTGTCCTACGACCAGCTTCCGACTGCAGTCGACCGCGTCGAAGGCGCGATCTCGGTGCTGAAGGCTGCCGGCTTCCCGGCTGCGAACATCTATGATGCGCCGCAGGCCAAGACGGATACGGAAGCGGCGCTGAATGCCGCGACCACGGTTATCAACAAGCATGCCGACGTGAAGTACTGGATTGCCTTCGGCCTTAACGACGAAGCCGTGCTCGGCGCCGTCCGTGCTACGGAATCGGTCGGCATTCCCGCCAGCAACGTCATCGGCGTCGGCATCGGCGGCGCGGACTCGGCAATCAACGAGTTCAAGAAGCCGCAGCCGACGGGCTTCTTCGGCACCGTCATCATCTCGCCGAAGCGTCACGGCTATGAAACCGCGATCAACATGTATGACTGGATCGCCAACGGCAAGGAGCCGCCGAAGCTGACGCTGACCTCGGGTTCGCTGGCTCTGCGCGGCGATTACGAGAAGGTTCGCAAGGACCTCGGCATCCAATAATCATCCTCCCCAGGTGATCGCGGTCCGGCGGCAGTCCTGTCGCCGGACCCTTCCATAGCGAGAGAAACATGGCCTTTCTCGAATTCAACGGCATTTCCAAGAGCTATCCCGGCGTTCAGGCGCTGTCGAACATCTCCTTTTCCGTCGCCAAGGGCGCGGTGCACGGCCTGATGGGCGAAAACGGCGCTGGCAAGTCGACCCTCATCCGCATCCTGTCGGGCGACCAGTCCGCCGATAGTGGAACGATCGTCATCGACGGTAAGGAGCAGCGCTACAATTCGGTTCGCGATGCTTTTCATGCCGGCGTCACCGTCATCCATCAGGAATTGCAGCTGGTTCCGGAACTGACCGTTGCCGAGAACCTCTGGCTTGGCCGCTTTCCCGGAAAAGCCGGCATCATCAATGGCAGGACGCTCGTCGAGACTGTGCGTGCGAGGCTCGCCGAAATCGGCATCGATGTCGATCCGGCGGCAAAGGTCTCGTCGCTGTCGATCGGCGCGCGGCAGATGGTGGAGATCGCCAAGGCCGTGATGGTCGATGCCCGCGTCATCGCGCTCGATGAACCGACCTCCTCTCTATCCTCCCGTGAAAGCGAAATCCTGTTTTCCCTGATCGAACGGTTGAAGGCCAAAGGCACCGTCATCCTCTATGTCTCGCACCGGCTGGATGAGATTTTCCGGCTCTGCGACAGCCTGACGGTGTTGCGCGACGGCAAGCTTGCGGCACATCATCCGCATGTGAGCATGGTGACGCGCGAACAGATCATTGCCGAAATGGTCGGGCGCGAGATCAGCAATATCTGGGGGTGGCGCGGGCGGACGCTCGGTCCTGCCAGGCTGGAGGTCAAGGATCTAGCTGGGCCAAAACTTCCG
>JAGWJK010001254.1 GCA_028865845.1 Rhizobiaceae bacterium | reverse complement strand
CGATCTCTGCAATCGATACGATCTTGTCGTGCTCGATCATCCGCATGTCGGTGAAGCGGTTGGCGGTGATTGCCTGTTGTCTCTGGAAGATGTGTTCGGCGCCGATATCGTCGCTCAATTGCAAAGGGACAGCATCGGTCCTTCGCTCGCAAGCTATCGGTTCGCCGGTGCGCATTGGGCATTGCCGCTCGATGCCGCAACACAGGTCATGGCTTGCCGCGGCGACCTCATGCCGGGCGCGGTTCCCGTTACCTGGGGCGAGGTCGTGGCGCTCTCCGCTTCGACCGGCAAGGTGGCGCTGTCACTCGCCGGTCCGCATGCCATCCTCTCCTTCCTGTCGATTGCGGCAGCCTTCGGCGAACCGCCCGCGGAAACCGATCCCGATCTGTTGGTTTCGGCCGAAACCGGCCGCGCTGTCTATGATCTCATGGTGGAGCTTGCGGGACGGAGCCCCCTCGCCGTGCGCGACAAAAATCCCATCGGCATTCTTGGCCATATGGCGACGCATGAGGATGTGATCCTCTGCCCGCTGATCTACGGCTACGTCAATTATGCGGCGCCCGAGCAAGGACACGCCGTAGCGTTTCACAATGCACCACGGCGGGCGCCGGGCGGTCGGCCGGGCTCCACGCTCGGCGGCACCGGCATCGGCATTTCCCGCCGCTGCCCGGTGACGCCGGCGCTCAAGGAACATTTGCTTTGGCTGATGGGCGCGGAAGCCCAGATCGGCTTCATCCCTGGCCATGAGGGCCAGCCGTCCCGGCGCGCCGCCTGGCATGATGCCGGGGTCAATGCGCGCTGGGGCGGTTTCTATGAAAATACCGCCGAGACGCTGGAAGCCGCCTATGTCCGGCCGCGCCACAACGGCTACATCGCCTTCCAGACGAAGGCGTCGGCTCTTTTGCGTCAGGCTTTCGAAGAGAAAGCAGCCGGCGTCACAGTCATCGAAGCTCTTCAGAAAATATACGCCGAGCACCGCATCGCCGGAAGCGAGAGGTAGGATCTGCCATGACCGAAGATATCCAGTTCGCCGTCGACGGCGCCATTGCCACCATCACCCTCAATCGTCCCCAGAAGCTCAACGCCGTCACGCCGGAAATGGCCGATGCCATCGTCGAGGCGGTTGAGACTTGCAACGACAGCGACACGATCCGCTGCGTCATCCTGACGGGCGCCGGCGAAAGGGCGTTCTGCGCCGGCTCCGATATCCGGGAACTCGACACTTACGAGACGCCCTGGCAGTTCCGCAATCGCCCGGATTACTGCGATGCTTTCCGTGCCCTGCTTAAGCCGACCATCTGCGCGGTCAACGGCTATGCCTTCGGCGGCGGCCTTGAGACCGCAATGTCGTGTGATATCCGCATTGCATCGGAGAATGCCCAATTCGCAGCGCCTGAGATCAAGCTTGGCTGGATCGGTGGTGGCGGCATGGCCGCGCATCTGTCCCATTCGATCGGCGCGTCGAATGCTGCACTGATGCTGCTGACCGGCGATCCCATTTCCGCGGAAAGGGCATTGCAATGGAACCTGGTCAGTGAGGTCGTGCCGCTGGCAGAGCTCCTCCCCCGTGCCCGCGCGCTTGCTGCCATCATCGCTTCGCGTGCGCCGATTGCTGCCGAAACCGGCAAGCTCAATCTTAAGGCGGCAGTATCGATGCCGATCGAAAAGGCGATAGAATATGAGCGCGATCTGCAGACGAT
>JAGWJK010001253.1 GCA_028865845.1 Rhizobiaceae bacterium | reverse complement strand
CGGCGTTGAAGAGCACGTCCTCGGCGGCAGAGCCGTCGATGCCCGAGGTTGCGGACAAGGCTTCGGGCAGCTTGACGAGACCGGCGTGGAGAGCGTCGTTGCCGGAAACTGCAGCCGTGACACCGGCAAGGGCAGCCGCGGCAGCGATGAAAGACTTCGTCGCGGCAACGCTCTTTTCAGGGCCGGCATTGAGGCCAAGCACGATGTCGGCCTGCTGTGCAAGCGGGCTGTCGGTAACGTTGACGACGGCGATCGTCACCGCGCCGCCGCGCTTGGCCGCCGCCTGCAAGGCGATGATGTCTGGGCTGCCGCCTGATTGCGACACCGTGAAGTGGATGCCACCCTTCAGCTGCAGGGAGGAGCCATAGACCGAGGCGATCGACGGCCCGACCGATGCGACCGGCACGCCACAGGAGATTTCGAAGAGGTATTTGAAGAAGGTCGCGGCATGGTCGGAAGAGCCGCGTGCCGCCGTGGTGACGACGGAGGGGTGCGAAGTGGAGAAGAGCTTGGCGATTTCCGCGAAAACCGGCTTCTCCTTTTCCAGCAGGGTGGAAACCACGTCCGGCGACTGCCCGGCTTCCGTCAGCATCAGGGAATTGCTCATAGGTCATCTCCAATTCTTAGTTCGGCAACGAAATCATAGGCGTCGCCGCGATAATGTGAGCGGGTGTACTCAACGACGCGCTGGTCCTCCAGGCGCGAGATTCGTTCGATCAAAAGGGCGGGTGCCCCGGCTTTGACATCGAGGATCGATGCGGAGCTCGGGTCGAGCGTCACCGCCGTCAGCCGCTGCAGCGCACGGACCGGTTTGAAACCATTCCGCGCCAGCGCATCATAAAGCGAACCTTCAGAAACCGCATCCTCGCCGAGGAACTTGATCGGCACGACGGCGCGCTCGATGGCGAGCGGCTGGTCGTCGGCGAGGCGAAGCCGGTCCAGCCGCAGGACCGGCTCGTCAAGGCTAAGGCCAAGCAGGAAGGATTCTTCCGGCGCCGGGGTTCCGACGGTGCGGGCGAGAATTCGGGCAGCAGGCTCGCGGCCGCGTGACCGCATGTCGGCAGAAAAGGAGGAAAGGCGCCAGAGGGATTGCTCGAAACGCTCGACCCGCTGTGACACGAAGGTGCCGCTGCCGTGGCGGGATTCGAGGATGCCGGTGGAAAGAAGATCGCGGTAGGCGGTGCGTACGGTCACGCGGCCGACCTGAAGCCCTTCAGCCAGATCGCGCTCGGGCGGCAAGGCGGTGCCCGGTTTCAGAAGACCTTCCTGAATGAGACCAGTCAGGGCCTGAGCGAGCCGCTTGTACAACGGCCCGGTCATCGCCTCGTTGCGGAGGCCACGGCTATACAGTTCGGTGATCAAACTGGTCCTATCCATGACGGCTATATAGAACCTATTTAGAACCAATCCGCAAGGCGAATCTGAATGAAGCCGTAAAATGAATCGGCCGGGCGTCAATGACAGCCCGGCCGATCGATCATGCCAACGCGGCGTGGGCGTCAGTTCTTGGTGAAGATGTAGTCCGTTTCCTGACGCAGCACTTCGCCGGGACGAAGAACGGCATTCGGGAAGCCATTATGATTGATCGCGTCGGGCCAGACCTGCGTTTCCAGGCAGAAGCCGGCAAACGGACCGATCTTCTGGCCGTCGTGGCCGGGAACCGGAACGTTGAGCTTGAAGGCGGCGTAGAACTGTACGCCC
>JAGWJK010001252.1 GCA_028865845.1 Rhizobiaceae bacterium | reverse complement strand
GAGATCCGCAGCCTGCCCGTTCCGCCGAGCGTGCTCGAATGCGTCGAGCGCCTTGCAGCTGCTCGCGAGCATTAAGAGTTCGAGGCCTCGCGCGTTAACGATGACACCGAATAACGGCGTGGAAAGCGAGGCTATTGCCTTGTTCCCGTCATGCTTGCCGTATCAACTATGCATATGAATCATCGCCGCAACATCCGCTATCTGTTGATTTGCGCCGCTTTTGCGGCCGCATTCCCGGTTTTGGCGCAGCCTGCGGCGACGGCGCCGGCCATACAGGTCCCCAACAGCGGTGACGATGGGCAGCCGGCGCCCTATGACGATCAGCTTTCGAGGCTCGCCGAAATTCTGGGGTCGATCCACTACCTGCGCAACCTCTGCAACGCCGGAAAGGAAGATGCCTGGCGCAGCAGCATGCAGCAGTTGCTTGACGTCGAGACCAAGGACGAACCAAAACGCAAGGAAAAACTCACCGCCGCGTTCAACCGCGGGTATAGGTCATTTGCATCGGTTTACACGGATTGCACGCCACAGGCTATCGTCGCCGAGGAGCGATACCGTAACGAAGGTGCAACACTTGCCACAGAAATAACCGCGCGCTTTGGAAATTGACGATTTATTAACCCCTTTTCATGGCGAGCCGTGTCGTTTTGATAAAAGGCTGATAAAGTCATTAATCAAGTGGTAAGGACATGGACGCATCGAGGAAAGAGATAATGGAACCCAGCCTGAACGAGATCGATGACATGATCGTCCACGAGAAGATGCAGGCAGCGCTGGAATACCAGAATGAGGCTTGGGCCGACGGCATGGCCGACGGAATCGAACCCGAGATCATCGCTGACGCCGCTATTGCGCATGCAATCCGTGAGACAATTCGCAATCAGGGTGAACAGGGCGCAGAAGCCTTGCTCGAATCGCTTCGTGAACGCATGCTTGCTGGTGAATTCTCTCCGAACCGCACCCTGCAATAACAACCAGAGATCCCTTATGCGCACCGTTCCGGGCAATGAGTTTCGCCGTTCCATTGCCTCGTTAGCCGCCGCGACCATCGCGTTCGGCAGCCTTGCCTTGCCGTTGCCGGCCCACGCTTTCTCGCTGTTGAACTCGCCGGCCGCCCAGCCGCAGCAAGCCGCGGGCAAACGGACGGAACTGGCTCTGGAGGCGCCCAACAAAGCCATTCCGATGCCGGACCCTCTGGTGAACAAGCAGGCCGGCCAAGGCAATAGCAGCACGTCGAGCGATGCGCCCAATGGCGGCAAGCCGGTGGAATTCCTTTTCGATATCGACAAGGCCCCGGAACCGGTGCGCAAGTTGCGCCAGGCAATCGTCGAGGCAGCCGCCTCCGGTGACCTGGAGCGCCTGCGCCCGCTGATGAACATCGGCGGCGGCCTCAATCAGACACAGGTGACGGCTGATGATCCGGACGAAGATCCGATCAAGACGCTGCACGACCTTTCCGGCGATCCCGACGGCATCGAAATCCTGTCGATCCTGCTCGATATCATGTCGACCGGCTTTGCCCATGTCGGCCAAGGCACGCCCGACGAAATGTACGTTTGGCCCTATTTCGCCGAGAAGGACATCAAGAGCCTCACGGCTCCGGAAAAAGTCGACCTGATGCGCATCGTCACGGCCGGCGATTTCTCGGACATGCTGGAATTCGGCGGCTATAATTTCTACCGCATCGGCATCACGCCCGACG
>JAGWJK010001251.1 GCA_028865845.1 Rhizobiaceae bacterium | reverse complement strand
TGTGGGGTGGTTCGATCGAGTTCCGGACGCCGATGATCTGGGCGCTCGGATTCATCTTCCTGTTCACCCTCGGTGGCGTCACCGGCGTTCAGCTCGCCAATGCCGGCCTCGACCGTGAACTGCATGCGACGTACTTCGTGGTCGCTCACTTCCACTACGTGCTGTCGCTTGGCGCCGTCTTTGCCATCTTCGCTGCCTGGTATTACTGGTTCCCGAAGATGACCGGCTACATGTACAACGAGAAGATCGGCAACTGGCACTTCTGGATCACCTTCATCGGTGTGAATATGGTGTTCTTCCCGCAGCACTTCCTTGGTCGTGCGGGCATGCCACGCCGCTATATCGACTACCCGGATGCCTTTGCGGGTTGGAACTTTGTGTCCTCCATCGGCTCCTATGTCGCAGCCGTGGGCGTTTGCTTCTTCTTCTGGGGCGTTATAGATGCATTCGCGAAGAAGCGCGTTGCCGGCAACAATCCCTGGGGCGAGGGCGCAACCACGCTCGAGTGGCACCTTTCGTCGCCGCCGCCGCACCACCAGTGGGAAGAGTTGCCGCGCATCAAGTAGCCTGTTTGCGGACGCCGTGATAAACGGCGTCCGGCTCAAACTGACATCGGAAGAAAGAATGACGGTCATCGACAATCACGAAGCACTCGCAAAACAAGCCGAAACCGGCCTGTCGGAGGCGAGTGCGCGCGATTATTTTGAGCTTTTGAAGCCTCGCGTCATGTCGCTGGTCGTCTTCACCGCCTTTACTGGCTTGGTGTTGGCCCCGGGCCATATCCATCCGGTTCTCGGTTTCATCGCCATTCTCTGTATAGCCGTGGGTGCTGGTGCATCCGGCGCGCTGAACATGTGGTATGACGCCGATATCGACGCCGTGATGAGCCGCACGGCGCGCAGGCCGATACCGTCGGGCCGCATCAAACCATCGGAGGCTCTTGGCTTCGGCCTCGTGCTGTCGGGTTTCTCGGTGACAATTCTCGGTCTTGCCATCAACTGGCTGTCGGCCGGCATTCTTGCCTTCACCATTTTCTTTTACGCCGTCGTCTACACGATGTGGCTGAAGCGTTCGACGCCGCAGAATATCGTTATCGGTGGCGCGGCGGGTGCTTTCCCGCCCATGATCGGCTGGGCCTGTGTCACGGGCAACGTCACGATCGAAAGCATCGTCCTGTTCATGATCATCTTCCTCTGGACGCCGGCACATTTCTGGGCGCTGGCGCTGTTCAAGATGCGTGATTACGAAGCCGTCGGCGTGCCGATGCTGCCGAATGTCGCCGGCGTGCCGACCACGAAGAACCAGATCGTGATTTATGCTCTCCTGACCGCGATCGTCGGCATCGTGCCGAGTTTCGTTGGGACGGCGAGCCTTGGCTACGGTGTCGTCGCGGCCGCGCTCGGCGCGATTTTCGTCTACTGTTCCATCGCCGTCTGGCGCATGCCGGATGGCGACGTGAAGATGGTTCCCGCAAAGAAGCTGTTTGGCTTTTCGATCTTCTATCTCTTCGCGATCTTCTCGGCGCTGATGATCGACCGCCTGGTTGCCGTAGTGATGTCAAGTGCTGCGGGAGGTTGGTTCTGATGGATCTCATCAAGCTCACGGAAGCGCAGAAAAAATCACGACGAGGGCGCAACATCGCCCTTGGCCTGGTACTCGCGGGCCTGGTGATCCTGTTCTATGCGATCACCATCATCAAGGTCG
>JAGWJK010000143.1 GCA_028865845.1 Rhizobiaceae bacterium | reverse complement strand
CTGGCATCGAAGATCTGGAGCGGTTTGCGCGGGAATCCGACCTCGTCATCGTCGCGGCCGGTAAGGGCGATATTGCCAAGCTCTTCGAACGCGACGCGGAGAAATCTCCCTTCGAAAAGCCGCAACGGGCGCTGGCGCTGACCTATGTCACCGGCATGACGCCGCGGCCGGATCATTCGGCGGTTTGTTTTAATCTGATCCCAACCGTGGGCGAATATTTCGTATTCCCCGCTTTGACGGTCAACGGCCCCTGCGAGATCATGGTTTTCGAGGGCATTCCAACGGGGCCGATGGATTGCTGGAAAGACGTCAAGACGCCGAAAGAGCATCTGGCCACCTCGAAGCGCATTCTTGAGACTTTCCTCCCCTGGGAAGCAGAGTGCTGCCGCAACATCGAACTGACTGACGATAACGGTATCCTTTCGGGTGCCTTTGCGCCGACCGTACGCAAGCCGATCGGACGGTTGCCTTCGGGCGCACTGGTGCTCGGCATGGCGGATGCGGTCTGCCTTAACGATCCGATCACCGGTCAGGGGTCGAACAACGCCTCCAAGGCCGCGAAAATCTATATGGATGCAGTGCTTGCCCATGGCGACCGGCCGTTTGACGCCGCTTTCATGCAGGCGACGTTCGACAGCTACTGGTCCTATGCGCAATATGTTGTCGGCTGGACCAATGCGCTGCTGCAGCCGCCACCGCCACACGTCCTGAACATCATGGGTTCGGCACAGGCCTATCCGGAACTTGCGCGGCGAATCGCCAATGGTTTCGATCGGCCGACCGATCTCTTTCCATGGTTTGCGGTGCCCGAGGAAGCGGATGCTTATCTCGCGAAGCTTGCCGCTTGATCGGCATCAACTAAGGCAGGGAGACGGTGGCTGGCGCCGCCATCTCCCGTGATTTGCAGCCGCCAGACGAGATTCCGCCAGCACACGGCACTCTGGCGGCTGCGGAAATGCGATGCTAGCATGCACATGCATATTTTCCCGCACTGAATGCAGTGCAGTCTGTCAGGCGACCGATGCAGTTCGATCGAGCAATCTTTGGAGACCAGTTCCTCTCGCTCATCACGGCGGCTATCCCGCTTGCGGGCTGTTGTTTCTATCGGGTGGAAGGAGGGCGGCAGGTTCTGGGCCATCAGCTGTCGAGCCTGTCTCCCTATTGGCTCGACCGCTACTACCATTACTTCTGGCGGCTCGATCCGCTGCACCCGCAGCGAATGAGTGGATCCCGGGAGCGGCTACAACTGCTGACGCGGGATTCGGTATGCGACGATACGACGAACGAATATTTCGAGAAGTTTCTGATGCCGCAGAAAACCGTGCATCAGGTCGAGCTCTACTTCCGGCACGGGCCTCAGATCGTAGCCGGTGCGTCGCTGTTGCGAAGCGAATCAACCGGTGTCTTCACGCCCGACAATCTGACCTTTCTCGAAAGGCTCGTCGAATTCGTCGAGGGCAATGTGTTCAAGTTGGATGACGATCACGCGCAATCGGGAATTTCCGGGCTTACGCCGCGCGAGCAAGAGATCGCCACGCTCATCGGCGCCGCCGTCTGCAACAAGGAAATCTGCCGGCGGCTGAATATCGAGCTTCCGACCGTCAAGACGCATGTCAGCCGCGTGCTGGCAAAGGCCGGCGTCCGAAGCCGGGCAGAACTCGTCAAGAAATTGCACGAGGCCGGTCAGGGTTGACCGCAGCGGAAGCGGTTCCAGCTGGCTTGATCGATATCCCCATACTTGCAGATATGCACCTGACGGGCTGAGCCGTGTCGTACTTCAGTATGATGGAAGTGCTTCGAGGCGCCTGCCTATACTCCGATCCCACAGATGACGAACTTTTGGCGGATGTGCGCGTGCCTGTCACGCACAAGACTGCCGCCTTCCCTCCGTTCGTCAGCGGTCGGCAGGAGCGATGAGAAGTGAATAAACGCCCGGGTTACGTTGCCCCCTATATGGCCATCGGCCTTTCTACGATTGTCACCGGCATCGCCGAACGGCGTCATATCCGCCACAATCTCGAAACGATCGAAGAGGCCATCCATGCCTCGATTTCGATCTGCTCGATCAACGCGCCGGTGCGCGTCGTTGCCCTTGCAGAAGGTGCGTTGACCGGCTTTACCGATGAAATCTTCGACGTTCCGCACGTGACCGCGGCAAGGGAGATGTTCATCGATCTGCCGGGAGAGGAAACCGAAGCGCTCGGCAAGCTCGCGCGGCATTACGACACCTATATCATCGGCCAATGCAAGGCTCGCTGGCCCGATGTCATGAAGGACCGCTTCTTCAACACGCTTTTCGTGATCGATCGCAAGGGCGAAGTCGTCCATCGCGCGGCCAAGAACCATCTGTGGTGCCGCGAGCGCAGCTGCACGCCGCATGATGTATACGATCGCTGGGTCGAAGTTTTCGGCGAGGGCATTGAGGCCTTCTATCCCGTTCTGCGAACTGACGACATCGGCAATATCGGCACCATCTGCTGTTCGGACGGTGAATATCCGGAAGCCGTCCGCGCGCTTGCCTTCAATGGAGCGGAGGTCGTCTACAGGCCGTCGGAAGCCATGCCCATGACCGGGTCTGGTTATCCCGGCGGCGGAAGCTGGATGATCCAGAACCGCGCCCATGCCGAATTCAACAGCCTTTACATGCTCTGCCCGAATATCGGACCGGTCTATCTCTCTCCAAGTTCCAGGCATCCGATCGATATTGCCGGCGGCAACGGCCATATCGTCGATTACCGCGGCAATATCGCTTCCTATGCGGCCAGCGGCGCCAACACCATGGTCGCCAGCGTGATCGACATCGAGGCACTGCGGCAATTCCGGATGATGAACCTGAACTCCAATTGGATGAAGGATCTGCGCACCGAGCTTTTCGCCGGCATGTACGACAAGCCGATCCATCCGCGAAACCTGTGGCTTCATCGCAACCCCGATCACCATGCCGCCGTCGACGAGATCTATCGCGACAATATCAACAGGCTGGTGGAGCGCGGAGCATGGACGTTGCCGGCGCACGAGGTCCCCGGCGCGCGCTATACGCCTGCGGGGCCTGAGGGTGACGACGGCTGGAACGAGGCCAAGCAGATGTGGCGCGCTTGGCAAAACGACTGAACTGAAATACCGCGTCCCTTCTCGAAGATCACACAAACATAATCGGGAACGGAAGAGGAGGTCGCGGACACGTCTACAAACAACAACTGGGAGACTTTCCATGCATATCACACAGACTAGAAAGAACTCGATACTGCGGAGCCGGCTGCGGCGCTCTGCCATGGCTGCCGCCTTGCTTTCGATCGCATGCGGCATTGTGCCTGCGGCTGCGGCGGATGCGGCGAAAACGGACCCGATCGTCGGCGTATGGGTCGTCAAGGCTGCCGATGCGCCTTTCCCCTACCACATGTTCGTGTTCAACGCCGACGGCACGATGCAGCAGGCAAACCCCGATCAGGGTGACGAGGGCACCAGCGACAGCGACGGCAAGGGCATCTGGGCAGCCAAGGACGGGAAAATCGTTGGCAAGTTCGTTGAGATCACCGCCGATCGCGCGACCCATAAGTTCGCAAGTCGCGGCGAGATTTCCTACGAGATCGCAGTGTCCGGCGAAACACTGACCGGAACGGCATCGGCGAGCTTCTACGACGAGAACGACAAGTTGCAGCGCGGGCCTTTTCCAACGCCCTTGACCGGCAAGCGCGTCACCTTGCCTTGATCCGGCATTCGTTCGAGAGCCTCTTTATCGTCAGCCTTTCCGGGACATAACACCATGTCATCCAACACCGCCCCCAAACGTACGCTGAGTTCGCTTGATATCTTCTTTCTTGTCGTTGCAGCCGCCGCCCCGCTTGCCGCCATTGTGGGCAATGGCGCGCTCGGCGTCCTCCTCGGAAACGGCGTCGGCATGCCGTCGTCCTATCTGATCGCAGGCTTCGTGCTGATCCTGTTTGCCATCGGCTTCGTGCGGATGAGCCCGCACGTCAAACACGGTGGCGCATTCTATGCCTATGTCCGCCATGGTCTCGGACGCCACGCCGGCGGCGCTGCGGCATTCATAGCGATCATCGTTTACGGCATGATGGTGATCGGAAGCGCCGCGGGCTTCGGTTTCTTCGCGAACCTGTTTTTCGCGGAAAATCTCGGGATCGATGTTTCCTGGACGGTGTGGGCCGCACTCTCGCTGGTGATCGTCGGTTTCGTCGGATATCGAGAGATCACGCTCGGCGCACGCATGCTGTCCATCATGCTGACTTTGGAAGTGCTGATCCTAACGGTGTTGGCGATCGCGGTCTTCCGTCCGGGAAGTGGCGCGGCCGTGACGATGACATCCTTCAGCCTGTCGGGCATCTTCAGCGGCTCGCTGGGTATCGGCCTGATGTTCGCGTTTGTGTCATTCCTCGGCTTTGAATCTGCCGCGATCTACACGGAAGAGGCAAGGGAGGGACATGTGACCGTCAGCCGCGCGCTGGTCGCAGCCGTATTGTTCATCGCCGTCTTCTACGCCATCGCCATGTGGAGCGTCGTCGTTGCGTTCGGTGACGACAAGATCGTGGCGGCCGCCTCGGAAAATCCAGGCACCCTGGTATTCCGGGCCTTCGCGCAATACACCACTCCGGCCTTCATCGTCGCTGTGGAGTTTCTGATGATGACGAGCGCGCTCGCGGCAACGATTGCCTTGCATAATGCCGCCTCGCGATATCTTTTCGCTCTTGGCAGGGAAGGAATGCTGCCGCGGGTCTGTGGGTCGCTTCATCCGAAGTTGCAATCGCCGCACGTGGCCAGCCTCATCGTAACCGTGTTCACGGCGGTTATCGTTGCCCTGTTCGCTGTCGGTGGGGCGGATCCGTTGATGACGGTGCTGTCGAGCACGTTCGGCCTTGCGGCACTCGGCATCATCCTGCTGCAGGCTGCGACGTCGCTTTCGGTAGCCATCTTCACTTGGCAGACGCGCCACCAGACGCACGGCCTATTCCTGAACATGCTTGTCGCGGTGCTGGCAACCGCAGGTCTGGCGGCGGCGGCCGTGCTTGTGATTGAAAACTACGCGACGCTGACCGGCAGCCTCGGCCTGCTCGACTACGCCCCCTGGCTTATCCCGCTGGCCGCGATCATCGGCGCTATCGTTGCGGTCCGGGCGGAAGCGGATAATACGGCGCTCGCTTGAAATTTGGACTTCTTACCGCCTCGGTTGCTCTCCAGCCGAGGCGGCGATTTTACTTATAGCTCGCCGCAAGTCGGGCTTGCCGACTTCAGGCATTAAGAATTTGGGAACTTCAATCGGCCAGGAAACCTGCTACGTCGGATGAGGTGATCCACACGCGGCCGTCATAGGCGACTTGGCCTTCAGCCAGTTTGCGATCAGCGATCTGCTCGAACAGATCTAGGCAATCGGTAAGCTCATGCGCTTTCTTGCTTGTTGCCAGCGGAAGAACATCATCGAGAATACAGACGGCCTGACAGCGATCGCCTTCCGCCATCACCAACAGCGTATGGCTGTCCAGCACGGCAATTTTATCGGGCAGGGTTACGAGCGACATGAAAGCCTCCTTGGGGTTGGCGGGATGTTGCCGGTATGCCGCGAGGCTAGGGATGCATGGTTAACAAAAGGTTAATTTGATAACCCGTCGATGACCGCCGCTCCGACCGGAGCCGACGGAACGATAAGCAGCCGCGCGAATTGATAAGAGAATATTGATAATAGGAATTTTCCATGAAAATGCAGACCAAACCCTTTGTGGTCGAGCACAAGGTTTCCAGACGTTCGGAACGCAAGCAGTCGGCATCCATCTGGGGCGGCGTTGATATCGCCGTTCTTGCCCAAGAGGTCGCGGAAGACCTGCCCAGGGATCACGATGATCAGGAGAAGTCGGAGCGCGCGACGAGCTGAAAGCGACTTCCGAGCCGCGTTTCAGCCCTCCTTCGCGCCGGAGACGGCCGGCTGCAGTTGTTGCCGCAGCAGCTTGGTTGTCGTGTGACGATCGGCGGGGCGGCCAAACAGATATCCCTGTGCAAACGAACATCCGAGATGTTCGAGATGTAGTGCCTGTTCGGCTGTCTCGACACCCTCCGCGACGATGCGCGCGCCAAGGCCGGTTGCTATATCGAGAAGACCCTTCACGATCACTTCGGCGGCACGTCCCGACATGCGGTCGACGAAGCTCTTGTCGATTTTGATGATGTCGACAGGGAAGTTCAAAAGGTGGGTCAGGGACGCATAACCAGTGCCGAAATCGTCGAGCGCGACGAGCAGCCCGTCGGCGCGCAGGGATTCGATGGCGGTTGCCACCTTTCGGTCCCGCTCATCCATGTAGACGGTTTCCGTTACCTCGAGGACGATGCGATCGAGAGGCACGTGCTGGCGCAGGAAGACCTCCTTGATCCGTTCGCGCAGGTTTCCGCGATCGAAGTCCGCCATCGATACGTTGACGCTGACATATTGAAGCGGAACTGCCTGATCGAGCCAGGATTTCGTGTCGTGGGCGACTTGCTCCAGCATCCTGCTGGTCAGGAGATATCCGAGCGATGGGTCTTGCAGGGCCTCCGAGAAAAGCCCGGCAGATAGAACTTCGCCTTCCGGCGTGCGAATGCGGCACAAGGCCTCGAGGCCGACGACCTCGCGGGTGTCGAGCCTGACGATCGGCTGATAAAACGGTTCCACCCGATCTTCCGCGAGCGCGCTTGTCACTGTCTGCAAAATCCGGAACCGCTGCGCAACCATCCCTGCAAGGCTTTCGCTGTAGGGGACGAAACTGCCGCGAGCGGTCTGCTTGGCGTGGTGGAGCGCGAGGTTTGCATGTTGCAGCATTGTCGGCACGTCACGGAGATCAAGGGGATCGGAAACTGCTGCGCCGCAGCTGACCGACGCCCGCAAGGCATGTGCGCCCTCGTGGATCGACAGCTGCTCGACGGCCTGGAGGATTTGCTTGGCGATGGCGTGCAGTTCGAAAGCGGCGTTTTCGCCGACAAGCACTGCGAATTCGTCGGCATCGACACGGAAGGTCAGATGCGGCCGGGAGATTCGCGCGATCGTATGGGCCGCCGCATTGATGAGCCTGTCGCCGGTTGCGTGCCCAAAGGCGTCGTTGATCCGGCCGAGATGATCCATATCGATGAGAAGCACGGCAAGCGGCGTATTCGCCTGCTCGATGGCCGCCTCCAGAGTCTTGATGAAATTGGCGCGATTGCCAAGCCCCGTCAACGAATCGAAATAGGCCAGCCGTTCGTTCTCGGCCTTGATCTCCTCGCGTTCGAGCACGAGCGAGCAGAGATCGACGCAGTCGGCCACGATCATCCGCTCTTCGTTGGTCGGCCCACGGTTCTCCCTGTAGTAAAACCCGAAGGCTCCAAGCACGCGTCCGTCACTTTGAAGAATCGGGCTCGACCAGCAGGCCTTCACGCCATGCTCGCGGGACAGCGTGTCGGCAAGCGACTGATAAGGCTCCCAAAGCGGGTCGGAGAAAATGTCGCTGACCCCGATCGGCCTGCGCAGGTAGGCGGCCGTGCCGCAGGAGCCGACATCAGGTCCGATCCTTATCCCGTCCAGAGCGTCGGAATAGGTTTTCGAGATGCTGGAGCCGGCGAATGGATGCAGAATGCCGTCACGATCCACCGTGACGATCGAGCAGAGGACGCCAGCGGCCTGGTGCTCGGCATAGGCGCAAATATGGTTTCCTACTTCCTCGATTGAGGATCCGCGAGCGAGCATGTCCAAAATTTCTTGTTGAAGCTGTCCTCGCATTGCCACCCTCCATCAATTTTCTCAGTTGGTGTGTGCGCTCGAATATCGCCTTCGTCCGTAATATCCGATCGCAGCAATCGTACCGCGATAAGTTCTTGAAGGGAGTGGTATATATTTCGTTCCAAATGGCAAAATTGTCCGCCACAATGCAGGCGTGTCGAAAACTCTTCGTAAATGGATACTTAACGTCGCTTGATATGTTTCAACCTGCTTGGCCCCAAATTGAGGCGCGATGAGCAGAGTCTGTAGTTACCAAAGGAAGCGATCAAAGCCGTTCGAGTTCCTCAAGGATCCAGCTTCTGAACATTTTTACGCGCGTCAATTCGCTCTTGGCCGCAGACGTCACGAGATAATAGGCGCCGGGGCCGGCGATGCGGACGGGAAACGGCGCGATCAGCGTCCCGTTGCGCAGTTCGTCTTCGACCAGAAAACTTGGGAGCACGGCGATACCGAGACCGCAGATCGCGGCCTGGATGATCATGAAGAAATGCTCCAGGCTCGGGCCCCAGCGCAGATTTTCAGCACTTGCGCCTACGGAGCGGAACCAGTGTTCCCAGCTGTGTGGCCTCGTGGAATGGCGAATAAGCGGGTGATGACGCAGCGACGCG
>JAGWJK010000142.1 GCA_028865845.1 Rhizobiaceae bacterium | reverse complement strand
AGGCACGCAATATCGCGCTCGGCTTCGTCGGCACCAAGGACGGCCAGATCGTCGACGAAGCGGCGACGGCACGCTTGCTGGAGCCCTGGCTCGGCGCCGGCCTCGATCTGAAAGAGCTTCCGGTCCCACGCCTTGTGATCATCACCATCGACGAGACCCATCCTCCCGATTTCGATGCCATGCGCAATCTGCTGAAGGATCAGATCCCGCAGGCGACGCTGGACGATCACCGCACCTGGGTCGACCGGCTGGTATCGATGGCGCATACCACCGTTCTGATCGGCACCGGCGTTCTGCTGCTGGTCTTCACGGCCATGGTGCTGACGGTGGTCTTTGCGACACGCGGCGCGCTTTCCGGCAATCGCCATATCGTCGAGGTCCTGCATTTCGTCGGCGCCGAGAGCGCCTTCGTCGCCAATGAATTCCAGAAGCATTTCCTGAAGATCAGCCTCAAGGGCTCGGCGGCAGGCAGCGCGCTGGCCGCACTGTTCTTTGCCAGCGCTGGCTTCTTGCAGAGCCGAACCATCGCTACGCCGCAGACCGATCAGGCCACCGCTCTTTTCGGCACGTTTTCGGTCGGCGCGCTTGGCTATGTCGGCATTCTCGCGACCATGATCATCATCGCCCTGCTGACGACGATAACGGCCCGTTTCACCGTCATGCGCACCATTTATGAGATCGATTTGATCCGTTCCGACCCCGCAAGGAGCGAAGGTGCGCAAAACTGAACCAAAAACAATGTCTTTTTGCCGCTGGACAGCCCGCTCCTTGCCGCAATTTGCAGCTAAAAACGAATCATGAGCATGGACCTGACGACTCGCAAAATCGTGAGTTCGCAGACGCTGCGGGAGCGCTTCCGCAGCGAAAGGCCCGTGCGCCGCAGCCTCTTCCGCCGCTTCCTGCGCTGGGGCGGCTTCGCTTTCGTGCTCATCGCCGCCATCGTTTTCGGCGGCTTTCTGCATTTCGCCGATTCGATCACCACGCTGAAACCGCCGCTGGAGCCGAAGGCAGATGCGATCATCGTGCTGACCGGCGGCTACCAGCGCATCGACCAGGCCGTCGAATTGCTGCGTACCGGCGCCGGCAATCGGCTGCTGATCTCCGGCGCCCATCCGACCACGACGCCGGCGCAGATCCGCCGGCTGACGCAAAGCCCGCCCAGCCTCTTCAACTGCTGCGTAGATATCGGCTATGACGCCATCGACACCATCGGCAATGCCCGCGAGGCAGCGAAGTGGATCCATGCCAGGGGCTATAAAAGCATTTTGGTGGTCACCAACAACTACCATATGCCCCGCAGCCTGGCTGAACTCAAATACGTCGATCCGGCCACGGATTTCATCCCTTACCCGGTTGTCAACTCGGATCTAAAGACCAAGAACTGGTTCACCGATCCCAATGCGTTGCGCACCATGATCTACGAATACGCCAAGGTGCTCCTGGCCGGCGTCCGCAATCTTACCGGCCTCGGCCGACCGATCGGCCTGCGATCGCGTGAGCCCGCTGAAGATCCGAGCTGACGGACGGATCGTCCTGCACGTCCGACTTTTTATTGACAGCGTAATCGTGTAGGCAAGCCGGAGATACCGGCAGAGCCGGCGTGTTGGGAAGGCCTTCATGATCACCGTGCGTTCGATCCTGTTCAATACTATTTTCTATGCCAACCTGATCATCCGCATGATCGTGCTCACCCCGATCTATTTCTTCATGCCGCGCAAGGCGGCCTATGCCATTCCCAAGGCATGGGCGAAATCGAGCGTCTGGCTGATGGAGAGGATCGTCGGCACCACCTTCGAGATCGAAGGCCTGGAGAATATTCCGAAGGGAAGCTTCATCTTCGCGCCCAAGCACCAATCCTTCTGGGATACGTTCGCGCTGCTGCCCTACCTCGACGATCCGGTCTACATCCTCAAGCGTGAACTCATGTGGATCCCGCTGTTCGGCTGGTATGCGAAGAAGCAGCGCATGATCCCGGTCGATCGCGGCGCCCGCGGCAAAGTGATGTTCGAAGTGCTGAAGCGGACGAAGGAAGAACTGGCGGGGGGCAGGCAGCTGATCATCTATCCTGAAGGCACTCGCCGGCCGCCAGGCGCCGAGCCGATCTACAAATACGGTATCGCCCGCATGTACCGCGATCTCAACATACCGGTCGTGGCCGTCGCCATGCATCCCGGCCTGTTCTGGCCGCGCCGCACCTTCCGCAAATATCCCGGCCACTTCACGGTCCGCATCCTGCCGCCGATTCAGCCGGGCATGGACCCGGATGCATTTTTCGCCCGCCTCATCGAGGAGACGGAGAAGGCAAGCGACGAATTGCTGGCGAAGACGATTGCCGACAATCCCGGCCTCCCCGTGCCGCCGACCGCAGCGCAACGGCTGGCCGATATCGACAAGGCGAAAGTGGCGGCGGCCGTCTAGAGCGGTTTAGCTTTTCACGGAAGCTGAGAACCGCTCTATCTTTTGTTTTTCCGCAATTCCGGACGGAAAACCGCGGCGCACTTTTCCTGGAATTGCTCTAAGACGCTTCCCGCATGCGCTCGACTTCGGCGACCACCTGTTCCAGCCACTGGTCGCGAATGCTCATATCCCGCAGATGCGCCAGGGTGTTGAACACATAGGCATCGTTCGGCCCCGACTGGCCGATGGCGGATTCGACGATATGGGCCGCTTCGATGGCATCGAGCGCGCCGGCATATTGCCGATGGCTGCGGTCGACGACATAGGCGACGGCGTTCACGCGGCGACCGTCGGCAAGGCGAATCGGCAGCATCTTTTCGAGATAGACCTTGGTGACCAGCTCGCGTTCGCGCAGATAGGAAATGACTTCGTCCCACTCCGCCGCATCGACGCGAAATGCCATGCCGCGGCAGGAGCCGCCATGGTCAAGCCCTAAGACCAGTCCGGGACTTGCCTCCGAGCCGCGATGCACCCAGGAATGCACGCAGAGCGAACGCCGATATCCAAAAATTAGCGCTTGTGATTTTTCGACATAGCTGAACCCCGGATTCCACATGAGGGATCCGTAGCCAAACACCCAAAATTCGTCCATATCCAAAGCCAAACCACCTAAAGCAGTGCATGATCCCTAAAAGCGCGACGCGATTTTGGGCACGGTCATGCGAACTCGAAACCGGTTCAACCATTGGAGAACAACATGGCGGCGTCAAGCCAGAGCGAAGCGTCCGGCCGAGGCAAACGTATCTGGCTGATCGGAGCGGGGATCATCGTCATCCTGGCCGCCCTTTATACGGGCGGCTGGTATTACGCGACGACGGTGGTGAAAAACACAGTACTGACGGCGCTTGGCCAGCAGAAGGAAGCCGGTCTCTCCGGGGACTGCGCCGACATGGACTTCAACGGATTTCCCTTCAGCATGGGTCTTTCCTGCTCCAAGGTCACCGTCGACGACCACGTGAAGGGTGTATCCGCCGCCTTCAATAATCTGAACGCCTCCGCACCGGTCTACCAGCCGAATCATGTCGCCTGGAGCCTAGCGTCGCCGGCTGAGTTCCGAACGGCGCAGGGCCTGACGGTTTCGGCGGAATGGACCGATCTGCAATCGAGCCTCGTCGCCAAGGGTCGCGGCATCTCGCAAACCGAGACCGTCATCGATGGCCTCAAGGCCGGCATCGTTTCCTCGTTCACCGGGCAAAGTGCCAATATCACCGCCGCGCGCACCGAAATGCATGCGACGCAGGATGGGGACGATCTGCAGGTGGCGGTCGGCATCGAGAATGCCACTGCGACTATCCAGGATTTCCCGCAACCGCTGCCGACGGGCTCGGCGAGCGCCAATATCACGCTGACGAACAAGGCAGGCCTGCTCGATGGCAGGGACAGGAACGGCCTTTACGGCGCAGCCGGCACGCTCAATCAGGTAGTGATCGATATCGGAGACGGCCGCGTCATGACGCTTTCCGGCCCGTTCAAATTCGACGACCAGGGCCTGCTCTCCGGACAGTTCAAGCTCGAGATCAGCCAGATCGGACCGTGGAGCGACAGCCTGAAGGTGATGATCCCGGCGGCGAAGAACATCATCAACCAGGCGTCAAAGATCCTGAAGGCACTGGCCAGCGGCGGAGACAAGGTCTCGGTCGATCTCGTTGCCGATCACGGCCGCTTGACGCTGAGTGGCTTCATCCCGATCGGGAAGATTCCACCGATCTGAGTTGGTTCTTGCTCGGCGTCAATAGAGTTCGCTGAGCACGACCCGACGGCAATTGCCCATGAGCCTCAGCTTGAAATGACCTGTTAATGGCTCTATTTAGAGTACCACCAACAGATCCTTGGAGAGTGCGATGACGCACGTAATTCTCGCCGAAGTAACCGCCAGCGTATCGGAATTGAAAAAGAATCCCATGGGCACCGTTGCCGCCGGCGAAGGTGCGACAGTCGCGATCCTGAACAGAAACGAGCCGGCATTCTATTGTGTCCCGGCCCGGCTGTATGAGGCGATGCTCGATCGCCTCGAAGATTTGGAACTGAACGCCATAGCCGACGCTCGTGCGGAAGAACCGATAATCAAGGTCAGTTTGGATGACCTATGAACTCGGCTTTCTCGATGCCGCTTTGAAAGAATGGCGAAAGCTCGATGCCAACACGCGTGAGCAATTCAAGAAGAAGCTTGCCGAGCGCTGCGAAAACCCGCGTGTTCCCTCCGCGAAACTTTTCGGCAGCAAGGACCGCTACAAGATCAAATTGCGAGGCGTCGGGTACCGACTTGTCTACGAGGTCCGTGACGAGCAACTGGTCGTGATCGTGGTCGCTGTCGGCAAACGCGAGCGAAATGAAGTCTACAGGATCGCCGATAAGCGCTGAGCCGCAGCGATAGTTCGAATCTATTCTCGCCTAGCCCAGCGAAATTTCCTTGATGAAGAAGACTTCGGACGTCTGCAAGGTTACGAAATGGATCTCACCTGCCTCGCGGAAGCCGTTGCGGCGGTGCCAGTCCTGGGGTTCGGTCTCGCCCCGTTCGCTCGATGTCATCAGCAGGCCGAACTCTTCGGCCGCCATCGCCGCTTCCCAGGTGCGATAGAGCGCTGTGCCGACACCACATCGCCGGTAATCCGGCAACACGCGGATCATCTCCATGTACGGGATCTTGCCCCAGAATTGGCTGAAACGCAGAAACCCGATCAGCGTCGCGTTCTGCTCGGCAAGCAGATATTCCGACGATTGGATGCAACGCCGGATCCAGCCTTCATCGACATGGTCGTCGTGGCGAATGAGCCATTCGATATCCTTGGAATCCGCAGGCCTGATATTCACCAGCGTCCTCCCAATATCATCGGTTATTTCTTTTCATCCAGCGCATGACGCCCGAAATCGGGGGCATCGACATCCTGGCCGGCCTCGATGATCGAGCGGCGGATGGCGCGGGTCCGGGTAAAGAGATCGAAGATCTTGTCGCCCTCGCCCCAGCGGATTGCCCGCTGCAGGTAAGCGAGATCTTCGGAAAACCGCGCCAGCATTTCCAGGATGGCGTCGCGATTGTGCAGGCAGACGTCCCGCCACATCGTCGGATCGGAAGCGGCCAGACGCGTGAAGTCGCGGAAGCCGGAGGCCGAATATTTGATAACTTCCGATTCCGTCACCGTCTCCAGATCATCGGCCGTGCCGACGATGTTGTAGGCGATGAGGTGCGGCAGGTGCGAGACGATCGCCAGCACCTTGTCGTGATGCTCGGGATCCATCTCGTCGACGCGCGAACCGAGCGTTTCCCAGAAATGCCTGAGCTTCTTGATCGCGGTCTCGTCAGTGCCGGGAATTGGCGTGAAGATGCACCAACGGCCCTGGAAGAGACCGGCGAAACCGGCATCCGGGCCGGACTTCTCCGTGCCCGCCAGCGGATGGCCCGGAATGAAATGCACATTGGCCGGCATATGCGGCTGCATCTGCGCGATAACGGACGCTTTGGTGGAGCCGACGTCGGTAACGATGCAACCCGGCTTCAGATGCGCGGCGATTTCCTTCGCAACGCTCTCGGAAGCGCCGACTGGCACGGAGACGATGATGAGATCGGCATCCTTCACGGCCTCAGCCGAAGACGGGGTATAACGGTCGCCAAGCTTCAGTTCCTCGGCGCGCTTCAGCGTTTCAGCGCTGCGCGTCGAGATCACCACTTCCTTGGCAAGGCCGAGGCGCTTGATGTCATGGGCCAGCGACGAACCGATCAGGCCGATCCCGATCAGCGCGATACGATCGAACTGAACGCTGCTCATGCCTTCCGCCCCATAAACTCGGTGAGCGCATCGATGACGCCAATGTTGGCTTCCTCAGTGCCGATGCTCATGCGCAGCGAGTTCGGGAAACCATAGGCGCGAACGGCGCGAACGATATATCCGCGGCTGGTCAGGAAGTCATCGGCCTCGGCGGCACGCTTGCCGTCGACGTCGGGGAAGTGGATCAGAACGAAATTTGCAACCGACGGCGTCACCGTCAGGCCGATCGCTTCCAGCTCCTTCGTCACCTTCTCGATCCAGTGCAGATTGAAAGCGACGGCCTTTTCGGTGAAGGCCTGGTCGCGCATGGCGGCAGCACCCGCCGCGATCGCGGCGGCATTCATGTTGAACGGTCCGCGGACGCGGTTCAGCGCGTCGACGATATCCACCGGCGCATACATCCAGCCGACGCGCAGCGCTGCCAGACCGTAGATCTTCGAAAAGGTGCGGGTCATGACGACATTCGCATTCGAGGAGACGAGTTCGAGACCGGCCTCGTAGTCGTTGCGGCGAACATATTCGGCATAGGCGGCATCGAGCACGAGGATGACATGCTTCGGCAGACCGGCCTGCAGGCGGCGGATTTCGCTGACCGGCACGTAGGTGCCCGTCGGGTTTGCCGGATTGGCGATGAAGACGATCCTGGTCTTATCGGTAACGGCAGCAAGGATAGCGTCGACATCGACGGTGCAATCCTTTTCCTTGACGGTGATCGGCGTTGCGCCCGCCGCCATGATCTGGATCTTGTAGATCAGGAAGCCGTGCTCGGTGACGATGCCCTCGTCGCCAGCGCCGAGGTAGATATGGCAGAGCAGCGCCAGCAATTCGTCGGAACCGTTGCCGCAAAGAATATTCGACGGATTGAGCCCATGAACATCAGCGATCGCCTGGCGCAATTCCTTGGCCTGACCGTCCGGATAGCGCTCCAGATGCTCGATCGCCGTGTGCATGGCAGCGATAGCCTTTGGGCTTGCGCCGAACGGCGTCTCGTTGGAAGAGAGCTTGAACACCCGCGCCACACCCGGCGCATGCTCCTTACCCGGCACATAGGCGGCGATATCGAGAATGCCGGGGCGCGGGACAGGCTTGTTCATTTCCACACTCATTGGATCGACCTTGGAAAGCGCCGGAAAATCCGGCTTTAGACATCCCGTGGCATTAAAGCGGAAAGACTGTTTTGTCGAGGGTTGAGAGCCGTTTGCAGCAGCTATCGCTCGAAACGGGCATCATCCCGCGTCGTCGGTATGCCGCGTGGCGCGAGCACCGGCACGAAGACGCGGCGGGAGGCGCGGACGGCGACCGGCAGGCCCTGGTAGAGCCGCTTCTGTGCCTCGACGATGATGACGCCTGAAAAGGCCGGCCAGAGCGTCCGGCCGACGCGTTCGAAGGCGCGCCTGAGGCGCAGCACCGTGCGCAGCTTCGACGGCGGAAAGAAAAGCGCCTCGGCGGTGGCGCCCGGCGTGAAATTGGTCTCGCGCAGCAGGGAGGTGAGCTGGCCGCGCGAATAGGGCCGGCCGGAACCGAAGGGCGTGTGCTCCATGCGCGCCCAGACGCCGCGACGGTTCGGAACGACGATCACCAGACGACCACCGGGCGCCAGCACGCGCCAGAGCTCCTTCAGCGTCTCGCGCGGGCTTTCGGCAAACTCCAGCGAATGCACCATCAGCACCCGATCGATCGAACTGTCGGGCAGCGGCAGTTCTTCGTCGAAGATCAACGCCGTGGCCGACGCCGAATCCATCGGCCAGTTCACCGCGCCCTGCCCCGCCGGCATGAAGGCGAAGGTCCGCTCGGTATCCTCGCGGAACCGATCGAGATAGGGAACGGCATAACCAAGGCCGACAAGACGCTCTTCGGGCATGCGCGACCAGATCGACGAAAGCGCCATGGCGATAGAATGCTCCGCCAAGCGACCCAGCTCGGAATGATAGAATTGGCGGAGATCGACGATATCGGCGTGCATCGCCATAAATGTTATCAGCCGCCCGTTGGACTTCAAGGCCGAACCGCCTACATTCCGAATGAACCGTATCGATAAGGACTATTTGGACCATGAAGCCCTTGGAATTAGAGGTATTTCTGTGCCGCTCCGACAATTTCGGCGTACTCTTGCATGATCCGGAAA
>JAGWJK010000141.1 GCA_028865845.1 Rhizobiaceae bacterium | reverse complement strand
CGGGAGCCATCCAGCTGCCGGCCGCCATGATTGGAAAGGATAATGCCGGTGCAGCCGATATCGACGGCCCGCTTCGCGTCCTCGACCGACATGATGCCCTTGAGGCAGAATTGCCCATTCCAGTGCTTGACCATCTCCGCGACGTCATCCCAGTTCATCGTGGGATCCAGCATCTCGGTGAAATACTTGCCGATCGACATCGCCCCGCCGCTCATGTCGACGTACTCGTCGAGTTGCGGCAGCTTGAAGCTTTCATGGGTCAGGTAGTTGATCGCCCAGGTCGGCTTCAGCGCGAATTGCAGCATGCCTGAGAGATTGAGGCGGAACGGAATGGAAAAGCCGGTGCGCAGATCGCGCTCTCGATTGCCTCCGGTGATGCTGTCGACGGTTAGCATCATCACATTGACGCCGGCGTCCTTGGCACGCTGCATCATGGCGCGATTGAGCCCGCGATCCTTGTGGAAATAGAATTGGTAGACCTGCGGCCCGCTATGCTTCTTGCGAACCTCTTCCAGGCTGACGGTTCCGAGCGACGAGACGCCGAACATCGTGCCCAACGCGCTTGCCGCCGCAGCGACCGCATGTTCGCCCTGGTGGTGGAACAGTCGTTGCAGCGCCGTCGGCGAGCAATAGAACGGCGTCGCAAGCTTCTGCCCCATCACCGTCACCGACATGTCGACGCTGCCCACCCCGCGCAGGACGTTCGGCACGAGATCGCAGCTTTCGTAACTTGTCGTATTGCGCCTGAGCGTCACCTCGTCGTCGGCCGCGCCATCGATGTAATTGAAGATGGGACCAGGCAGTCGGCGTTTTGCCAAAGCCCTGAAATCATGAAAATTATGGCAATCGCGCAAGGCCCTTCTTGCGCCACCGATAGACTGTCCATTTTCAAAAGGCATAGAAATAGTATCTCCCCGGTACCGGATTGCCGCGTGTTGACAGCCAATTCCGGTTCATAGCCGATGCAGCCGCGCTTCCCAGCGGTAAAGCAGATCGGGTTCCTTCTCCTCATTGCCCGCGCCGTCGCTCTCGTCAACAACAACGAAGCCGTGCTTTTCATAAAAACGACGCGCTGCAGCATTTCGCTGAAATGTCCAAAGCGAAAGCTTCGGATAAGTCGACTTGGCGACTTCAAGCAATTGGCTGCCGATGCCGCGACGCTGCGCGTCCGGCAGCACGTAGAGCTGGTCGATCCAGTCGCGGAGGAAGGCGATGACACCCACCAGCCGGCCGCCCTCCTCGGCTCCCCAGACGTCGCAATCCTTGAACACGGCGCCGGACCAGAAGCCTGCGTCTTCCTCTGGCGTATGAAGTCCTGCGAGCGTCGGAAGACGCTCATTGAACGAAGTCCGATGAACGAGGGCTGCGGCCGGCATATCGGCCAGTTCGAGTTTTCGGATAGATATCTTGCCGCCCATAGCCTTACGCCCTCAATCCAAAGCCCTGCATAAGCCGCCGTGTCGGGAAATCCGGCGTGCCGGAGGTGAAGACGGCGAAATCGAAATCGTCCGGATGCACGGCATCGGCGACCTGCGGCACGAGGCTGCGGGCGCGCCGGGCGATCGCCTCGGCCGGATCCAGCCAATCGACCGGCCAGGGCGCGAGCCGACGGAAGATATTCGCCATGAACGGATAGTGCGTGCAGGCGAGCACGACGATATCAGTCTTCCGGCCATCCTTTTCGACAAAGCACTGGTCGATCTCGGAAAGCACCATGTCGTCGGAGACGGTATCGCCGCGGATATAAGCTTCCGCCATGCGCGCCAGATTTTCCGAGCCGACCAGCCGGACGTGGCATTGCGTCGCAAAGGACTGGATAAGATCGCGGGTGTAGGCGCGCTTCACGGTGCCGGGCGTTGCCAGCACCGAGACCAGTCCCGAACGCGTCCGCTCGGCCGCCGGCTTGATCGCCGGCACCGTGCCGACGAATGTCATCTGCGGAAAGGCGGCGCGCAGGTCGGCGCCGGCGAGCGTGAACGCCGTATTGCAGGCGATGATGCAGACTTCGGGATCATGTTCGGACAGCAGCTTGGCAAAAAGGCCGATGATTCGTTCCTTCAGTGCCTGCTCTTCCCAGCCTCCGTATGGAAAACCGGCATCGTCGGCGACGTAGATGAAACCGCGCTCCGGCATCAGCACGCGCGCTTCCCGCAGCACGGTCAGCCCGCCGATGCCGGAATCGAAGACCAGGATAGGTTTCAGCTCATTCGCTGGTGCTGTCATCGCTTGGGGTTTCCTTGGAAACGGCGGAAGATCTAGGATGTGAGCCGCTTCCGCGCGGAGATTTCCGCGAAAAGCGGTCGAGAGACGAGATCACGCCGCGCAAGACGCTGATTTCCTGCTCGGTGAACGCCCGGCGCGACAGGACGGCGCGCAGATTGTCAACCATTTTCGGCTTTTTCCCGGCAGGATGGAAATAGTTGCGCGCATCGAGCGCCTCTTCCAGCTGATCGAACAAGCCGAACAACTGCTCTTTGGTCGACGGCCGTTGTTCCATCGCCTGGAACGGCACGCTACCGAGATCTTCCATGCCGGATTTCATCCACTCGTAGGACATCAGCAATACGGCCTGGGCGATGTTCAACGACGCGAAGGCGGGATTGACCGGAAAGGTAACGATCTCGTCGGCGAGCGCCACTTCCTCGTTGGTCAGGCCCCAGCGCTCGCGACCGAAGAGGATGCCGGTGCCCTCGCCGGCCCTGAATTTGGCGCGCAACGTATCCGCCGCCGCAACCGGCGACCGCACCGGCTTGAAGCCATCGCGTTCACGGGCGGTCGTTGCATAGACGAAATTCAGATCCGCGATCGCCTGTTCGAGCGTGTCGTAGACTTTCGTCGCCTCGATTATGTGATCGGCCTTCGAGGCCGTCGCCTGCGCGCGCTCATTCGGCCAGCCGTCACGCGGATTGACCAGACGCAGTTCCGCCAGCCCGAAATTCGCCATGGCGCGCGCTACCATGCCGATATTTTCGCCCATCTGCGGCTCAACCAGAATGATGGCCGGCCCTTCGGCCAGAAGTTGACGTTCGCTGTTCGTGCCTGCCATGACGATTTTCCCTATGCGCGAGACCATATCGCGCAAATTCAGGCCGGAATAGCGAGGCTGGCGGCAATCGGCAAGGCTTTTGAGCGCATACCGCTCTCTGGAACGCGAAGCCCTATCCCCGCTGCGAGGTAGTTCAGCACCATATCCGACGACGCAGAAGGTCGTGGCTGCAGCGCTCGAAGGCCGCTTCGGTCACTGCTGGTCCGTCGGCTGCGACTGGTCCTGCTGTTGCTGCTGCTTGACGAGGTCGTCCATTACCGCCTTCAGCGAATTGGTCTGGCCGGCGTCATCCACCGTCATGATATCGTCGATGACAGGCTTGCCGGCTTCCTGGATGACCTCGAACCGAACGGTGGTGGTTGCCTGATAATCGGCGTCGGTACCCATGCAGGTCGATTTCTTGAATGTCGCCAGCACCTCTGTCGTGTTGCCCTTCGGCGGCTGCGGCGTAATCTTCACGTCCTGCAGTGGGCACGCATCCTGAGCATTGACGATAACGTCATAGTCGAACGGCGAAATGCCGTCGTCCGCAGCCGGGAACTGCGCCGCTGCCTGATATTTCGTCACGAAATCCTTGCTGTAGATCGTCGTCAGCTTGCTGTCGTCGAAAATGTCCTGCCACTCGCTGTCGCCGCCTGCCCAGTTCGCGACGGTGGCGTCCATCACCACTTTGACCGGCGCCGTCGCGTCGGCGGCCATGGCGATTCCCGCGCCCAAAACGAGCTGAAGAGACACGGCGAGACCTGCAATAGAAGCGAATTTCAACATGATGGAATTCCATGATCCTGGGCAAAACGTGGCCGCGACATTAGTCGCATCGGCCGCTTTGGCAATGGCTGCAAATTTTAAAAACTGCCCTAAAAGATCAAAGCCGCGATGAAGCAGGGTGACAATCTGAAATGTCGTCTTGGTAGCATCCTAACCCTTTATGCCGTCTTTATAAATGAGGCTCGAGGCTCACATCGAAAAGATATATGCGCTTTGCTATCGGAGGTCGAGAGAGATCGATCGCTCCGGAATCCATGATGTCGCGTGGCCTTTTCATATTCGCATTGCAGATCTTCGTCTGCCTTGCCGTTGCCTGCCTCGGCATATGGACGATGTTTCGTCCGAAGAGCTTCCAGGCCTTCGTCAACGAGAACTTCAGGCTGCTGCCGACGGTCAAACCCGGCATTCGGCCAACGACCATCCTTATCCGGCTGTCATCGCTATTTCTGCTCTGGTACGCGCTTACCCTGGCGCGCACGTTCGGTGGCGAAATTCGCTTTATTGGCCATATCATTAACAGGCTTGCCGGTTAGGACCCTCATTGAAACGAGCGGGTAACCGTTCGGTGCAGTGCGGCGGCAGCCATGCGTAAAAACGCCGCTTCGGCGACGCTTGCGGCTTTGCGTTCCCGCCTTGCGGTGCTATAGCCCTCGGGACTTCATATCACTCACAGGGACACCCGGTCCCATCAGCTTAAACGAGGCAGAAACATGCAGAAGATCAAGGTCGCTAACCCGGTTGCCGATCTCGATGGCGACGAAATGACTCGCATCATCTGGCAACTCATCAAAGAAAAACTGATCTTCCCGTACCTCGATATCGATATCGATTATTACGACCTCTCGGTCGAAAACCGCGATGCCACCAACGACCAGGTCACCGTCGACGCCGCCAACGCCATCAAGAAGTATGGTGTCGGCATCAAGTGCGCCACGATCACCCCGGACGAAGCCCGCGTTAAGGAATTCAACCTCAAGGAAATGTGGAAGAGCCCGAACGGCACCATCCGCAACATCCTCGGCGGCGTAATCTTCCGCGAGCCGATCATCTGCAAGAACGTTCCGCGTCTCGTTCCCGGCTGGACCCAGCCGATCGTCGTCGGCCGTCATGCTTTCGGCGACCAGTACCGCGCCACCGACTTCAAGTTCCCGGGCAAGGGCAAGCTGACCATCAAGTTCGTCGGCGAAGACGGCACGGTCATCGAGAAGGAAGTCTTCAACGCACCGGGCTCCGGCGTTGCCATGGCCATGTACAACCTCGACGAATCGATCCGCGAATTTGCCCGCGCTTCGATGATGTACGGCCTGATGCGCAAGTGGCCGGTCTACCTCTCCACGAAGAACACCATCCTCAAGGCCTATGACGGCCGCTTCAAGGACATCTTCGAAGAAGTCTACCAGAACGAGTTCAAAGCTCAGTTCGACGAAGCCGGCATCACCTACGAACATCGCCTGATCGACGACATGGTCGCCTCCGCCCTGAAGTGGTCCGGCGGTTACGTCTGGGCCTGCAAGAACTACGACGGCGACGTCCAGTCGGATACCGTTGCCCAGGGCTTCGGATCGCTCGGCCTGATGACCTCGGTACTGCTCACGCCGGATGGCAAGACGGTCGAAGCCGAAGCCGCTCACGGCACGGTTACCCGCCACTATCGCCAGCACCAGAAGGGCCAGGAAACCTCCACGAACTCGATCGCTTCGATCTTCGCCTGGACCCGCGGCCTAGCACACCGCGCCAAACTCGACGACAACGCCGAACTGGCAAAGTTTGCGACGACACTCGAAACCGTTTGCGTCGACACCGTCGAAGCCGGCTACATGACCAAGGATCTGGCACTGCTCATCGGTCCCGATCAGCCGTGGCTCTCCACCACCGCTTTCCTCGACAAGATCGACGAAAATCTGCGCAAGGCCATGGCTGCCTGATAGGTCAGGCGCTAGATTTGATTTTACGGACGGCGGGGCTTCCCCGCCGTTTTCGTATCCGGGATCAGGGAGGGATTTTCCGCAATGACATTGACCGTGCGTCCGCTGCTTCAGTCCGATCGTGCCGCCTGGGAACAGCTATGGGCCGGCTACCAGCGTTTCTACGAAGTCGTCATCCCGCCGGAAACCACCGACCTGACCTGGGCTCGCTTTCACGACGCAGCCGAACCGATGCACGCGCTCGGTGCCTTCGATGCGGAAGGGCGGCTCGTCGGCATCGTGCACGCGATCTTTCACCGCTCCACCTGGCTGCCGAAATGGACCTGCTATCTCCAGGATCTCTACGTCGACGATAGCAGGCGCGGCCTCGGAACCGGTGCGGCGCTGATCGAAGCCGTCGCCGATCTGGCGCGAGCGAACGGCGCCGGCAGGCTTTACTGGAACACGCACGAGACCAACGCCACCGCACGCCGTCTCTATGACCGCATAGCGGCTCGTTCCGGGTTCATCCAATATCGAAAGCCGCTCTGACATACATTTGATTCTAAGCGCGAAAATCTTGTCATTTTCCCGCAGTCGAATTGGGATTAACATTGTCCCACAGACATAATGGAGACGCGCCTATGACCAAGGAACTCGTTTTCTATACCAATCCCATGTCTCGCGGCCGCATCGCCCGCTGGATGCTGGAAGAGGTCGGCGCGCCTTACCGCACCGAATTTCTCGATTTCGGCACCACGATGAAGGCGCCGGATTATCTTGCGGTCAATCCCATGGGCAAGGTGCCGGCGATCCGGCACGGCGATACCGTCGTAACCGAATGCGCCGCGATCTGCGCCTACATGGCCGAGACCTTTCCGGGAGCCGGCCTTGCGCCCACCGCCAAGGAGCGTGGCGACTACTTCCGCTGGATGTTTTTCGCAGCAGGCCCGCTCGAGACCGCCGTCACCAACCGCGCGCTCGGCTTCGAAATTCCGCCGGAGCGCCTGCGCATGGCGGGCTGCGGCGGTTTCGGCGATGTGATGGGCACTCTGGAAAAAGCCGTTTCCGCCTCGCCCTACATCGCCGGCGACCGTTTCACGGCCGCCGACGTCTATGTCGGTTCGCATATCGGCTGGGGCCTCGGCTTCGGCACGATCGAGAAGCGTCAGGCCTTTGTCGATTACTGGGGCCGCCTCAGCGATCGCGACGCCTATCGCCGCGCCACCGAAATCGACAACGCGGCGATGCCTGCGCAGACGAAAGCGTGAGAAGACAATAAATTAGCGGTGTCTCTTCAAGAGAAATATCCTGCCGTCACTGCAGCGGCATATAGATCTCCGTCAGCAGTTCCGTTGGAGGAACCTCACGGGGATTGTTCAGATATTTCTCGAACATCAACGCATCGCGCAGCTGCCGGCCGGAAACCGGCAGCCATTCGGCGTAGAGCCATTGATAGGCTTTGTACATATCCGCATAAGGCCCCTTGTGCCGCAGCACCGCATATTCTCCGCCAGCGACCGACCGCCGCTCCAACGGCTCGTCGGCGGGCGTCTCATCGCCTGCCGTGACGCAGGCGTAGGAGCGGAGCTTTTCGGCAGGAACGATGTCAGGATCGTCGAGATAGACGCCGATCATCTGCATCTCGGGCCGTGCCTGGCCGCGCGCATACAGCGTGCCGAACAGCGTCTCGAAAGCGCGGCCGATCTCCATGTAGGAGCCGCTATGGGCGACACCGATCAGCGGAATTGAGGGAATGGTGCGAAGCGTGACGTCGAACATGGCCGTGATCCTTCCTTGGCGTTCTGGTTCGAAGATCGTGTGGCTTCCCTCTTTCCGATATCGCGCCGGCGGCATGCCGTAGACGGATTTGAAGATACGGTTGAACGACTGGAGGTTGGGATAGCCCGACCGCTTTGCAATGCTGTCGACAGATAGAACGGTGTTGACGAGATCGCCGGCGGCACGATGCAGCCGCAGCCGCTTCACGGTGCCGGCCAGTGTTTCGCCATAGATCGCCCGATAGATCCTGTGCCAGTGGTAGCTGGACATACAGGCGATATCGGCAAGTGTCTCCATGTCGAGCTCTTCATCCAGATGCCCGTGGATATAGGCGGAGACCCGCCGGAGACGGGTTTCATAAAGCGCCCATGCCGTTTCGCCGTTCATGTCAAACCTCATGCAAATCGATCGGCCCCAGAGAACCATAGACCGATTTGACAAATCCTGCTGAGTTGGCGCGCAAACAAAAGCGGCGGAAACCGAAGTTCCCGCCGCTCGAAGCTTTCGTTGAATACTGTGCTCAGCCTGCGAGAGCCGCCGCGACCGCCTCAAGCGCTTCATCGGCCTTGGCGCCATCTGGACCGCCGGCCTGCGCCATGTCGGGACGACCGCCGCCGCCCTTGCCGCCGAGGGCAGCAGAGGCAACGCGAACGAGATCGACGGCGCTGAAGCGGCCGACCAGATCGTCCGTTACGGCGACGACTGCGCTCGCCTTGCCGTCGTCGGATACGCCGATCAGTGTCACGACACCGGAACCGAGGCTTGTCTTGCCTTCGTCAGCCAGGCCCTTCAGGTCCTTGGGCTCCACGCCGGTTATGGACTTGCCGAGGAACTTGACGCCATTGACTTCGCGCAC
>JAGWJK010001250.1 GCA_028865845.1 Rhizobiaceae bacterium | reverse complement strand
TCAGCACCTCGAGTTCGTCGGCCTCCTGCCAGAGGCTGTCGGGTTTGTCTATTGTTTCGCTCATCCTGCGGCCCGCAAATGCGCCTCCTGTTGCTGGCCGACGCCGACCAGATGCACCACGTCAAGAATGAGAGCGACGCTGCCGTCGCTTGCGACGTCAGCGTCTTTTACCGAGCATGTCGTTGCTTCGCTCATCTCGAATTGCCCGCCGCGCGGTTTTCCGATTGATCGATGTCGCATTGTCCGTCTTCCTCCGAAACGGTCGATGCTCGTTGCGATGATTCAACGAGCGCCCGGATTTCAGGCCATTTGCTCTTGAAGGCCGCCACACAAGCCGGATCGAAATGCGATCCGCTGCAGGCGATGATTTCCTCATAGGCACGCTGCGGCGGCCACGCGGCCTTGTATGACCGTTCCGAGCAGAGCGCGTCGAACACGTCGGCGACGGCGACGATACGGGCCTCGAGCGGAATGGCGTCGCCGCTGATGCCCAGGGGATAGCCGCTGCCATCCCATTTTTCGTGGTGGCCACCGATGATCGCGGTCGCGACCCTTGCAAGCTCGGTGCTGCTTTTGCGCATGATGCTGACGCCGATCGGGACATGCCGCCGGATCTCCGCCATTTCGTCAGCATCAAGCTTGCCCGGCTTGTTGAGGACGGCGTCGGAGATGCCGATCTTGCCGATATCGTGCAGCGGTGCGGCGATATAGATATTCCGGCGCGTGTGCTTATCCATTCCGAGCCCGTCGGCAATCAGCTCGGCGACATTCGCGACCCGCTCGACGTGGTCGCCGGTGTTTCCATCGCGTGACTCCATCGCCTGGGCGAGGCACCAGATCGTTTCCTTTTCGCGGATCTCGGCCTGTCTCGCCGCCACTTCGCGGGCAATTTCCAGCAGCTTGGCCCGGTCGGCGAGTTCGAGTTGGGCCTGATGCAGGGCAAGCAGGTTCGAAACGCGCGCCCGCAGTTCATGCGTATCGAAGGGCTTGTTGAGGAAGTCGGTCGCGCCGGCCTCGAGCGCCTCGAGGCGAATGGACCGCTCCGTCCGCGAGGTGATCATCACGATGGGAACGGTCTGATGCTGCGGCTGGCTTCGCAGGCGCCTGATGACCTCGATACCGTCTATCTCCGGCATCATGTAGTCGACGATTACCAGACCGAAATCGACCGTCTGGCTGCGCTCAAGCGCTTCCTTTGGGTTGATGAAGGTCTCGACTTCACACTGTGTGAATTCGCTGATTGCCAGCCGGAGTGCCAATAGAATGGATTTGCTATCGTCGATAATAAGTAGACGCATGTTGAACTCGTAACTCTAGACAATATTGATAGCGGCGCGACAGGTGTGTTTGCCTGTCTCGGCTCCTGAAAATCTATTGTTTGAAAAGGAAATACCGCTTCATGCGGAAAGCGGACGGAACCGCCGGTAGTGGTTGTTTACAAAAACACTCTCAATGAGCTTGCTTAATCACCAGTTAAAGCTGCGGTAGAGTAATCGCGAGTCACAATTTAGAGTCTTGCTGGTTGGCGCTGTAATGACGGGGTTTTTGCGCGCGGAGTGCAGAAAATAAGCCCCGCTTCGAGGGGGCTACGATAGCAGGCTCCAGAAGCCATGTTTCTTTGAGTATAGGTCGCGCAGCTTCCTCACGTAGTCCTCGTGAGACGGAATGTCCCCAAAATCGGCGATATGTGGCGCGAGCGCCTGGCAATCCGCGA
>JAGWJK010001249.1 GCA_028865845.1 Rhizobiaceae bacterium | reverse complement strand
TTGTCGCCGCCATTCGCGATGGTCACTGCGGCGACGGCAAGGATATTGCCGTGTCCCGCGGCAGCCTTTTCATGGTCCTCCGGATCGCCGTCTTCTTCGTCCGCGCCTGTCCACCTTTCCCACAGCTGCTTCAGGCCGAGGAACAGCGGCGCAAGGCCGAGAAGGCCGATGTAGGCCGGCGCTATGATGAGCGAGATCAGCGAGGCGATGAAGCTGACGCCACACAGGACGGCTATGCCGGCAAACTGGCCGATGACGATCTGCCGGGTGCGGAATTTCGGGTCGGAGAAGAATCCGAGCAGGACCAGAACGTCGTCGACGTTCGTCGAAATGAAAACGACGATGCCGAAGCCGATCAGTCCGAACAATTCTCTCAAATTCAAGCGCTCCGCTTTTGATGCCAGATGCATCAGCGCGCTGCAAAAGTCACGATCTATCGGGAACGGTGCGTGGCTGAACGCCGGTTTTTCAGTCGATTCGCACGATGATTTCACCAGTCAGCCTGATTTGTCCCAGGCCGACTTCGCGGTAACCGCTTGAAATGACGGATTTAGAGGCGCCGAAAATTCCGCTTCATCATATTGCCGTAATGCTTCATATCTGCTGCGGACCATCGAACCGGAGAGCGACGATTCCATGATCAAGAAATTTGCCATCCTTGCCATTTCGGCAGCCTTTCTCAACGCCTGCACCACGACCGATCCCTATACGGGAGAGCAGAAAGTGTCGAATACGGCAGGGGGCGCCGCGATCGGGGCCGGCGTCGGCGCGGTTGCCGGCCTTCTCATCGGCCATTCGCCGGCTTCGCGCCGCAACGCAGCGCTGATCGGCGCCGGCGTTGGTGCTCTCGCGGGTGCCGGCATCGGCAACTATATGGATCAGCAGGAGTCCGAGCTGCGTGCGCAGCTGCAGGGAACCGGCGTCTCGGTCACCCGCGTCGGCGACCGCATCATTCTCAACATGCCGTCGGCGATCACCTTCGACGTCGACCAGGACCAGATCAAGCCGGAGTTCTTTGCGACGCTGAACTCGGTCGCGATCGTGCTTCGCAAGTTCAACCGCACGCTGATCGACGTCAATGGTCACACCGATTCGACCGGCAGCATGCAGCATAACCAGGATCTGTCCGAGCGCCGCGCCCAGTCGGTTGCCGGCTATCTCGGCAGCCAGGGCATCGACCAGCGTCGTGTTTCCGCCGTTGGCTTCGGCCCGACCCAGCCGGTTGCGACCAACGCCACCGAAGCCGGTCGCGCCCAGAACCGCCGTGTCGAAATCCAGATCGCGCCGATCACGCAGAACGGCTGATCGGGTAAGCAGCCTTCACGGAAACGGCCGGGTTTTGCGACCCGGCCGTTTTGTTTTTGGGCGTGGCATCCTCATGGATGCATCGAGGCGCCCTTGGTGATCTTGTCGACCAGCTTCTTGTCGGCACGCAGGGCGATCCCGACGACTTTCGCATCCTCGGGCGCGAATTCGGAGAAGACGGCGCGGTTGGCGGCGTCATGATCGGTCGAGAACATCTCCTCGATGAAGATCGAGGCCGGCACGCCGCGCTCCAGCGAGCGGCGGTGAATCGTCGCCATCGTTTCGTCGTCGGCCGAGAGCACGATCATCGGCTGGATCGATAGCGCGTTGTAGAGATTGCCGGCGCGGTCGCGATAGGCTTCGCCGATGATTTCGGGAAATTGGCCGATGATGCCGCTCGTGAGGAACG
>JAGWJK010001248.1 GCA_028865845.1 Rhizobiaceae bacterium | reverse complement strand
CCATCCTGACGCTGGAACCGCCGAAGGCCGAGCGTTACTACGTCGTCGAATGCTCCTCCTATCAGATCGACCTGGCGCCGACGCTCAATCCGTCGGCGGGCATATTGCTGAATCTCACGCCCGATCATCTCGATCGGCACGGGACAATGCAGCACTATGCCGACATCAAGGAGCGGCTGGTCGCAGGCAGCGGCATCGCCGTCGTCGGCGTGGACGACAGCTATTCCTCGTTGATCGCCGACCGCATCGAGCGGGCGGGCGGCAAGGTGACCCGCATCTCGCGTCGCCATGTCCTCGCCAATGGACTTTACGCCGAGGGCAGCCGCATCATTCAGGCTTCGACAGGGGCTAGCTCGCTGATTGCAGACCTTGACGGCATCCAGACGCTTCGCGGCGGTCACAATGCCCAGAATGCAGCCGCAGCCATTGCCGCCTGCCTTGCCGTCGGGGTTTCCGCCGAGGACATCCGCGCTGGGCTGGCATCTTTCCCGGGTCTCAAGCACCGCATGCAGCCGGTCGGTCGCCGTGGCCGCGTCGTCTTCGTCAATGATTCAAAGGCGACAAACGCCGATGCCGCAGCGCCGGCACTTTCAAGTTACGAGAATATCTACTGGATCGCCGGCGGCTTGCCGAAAGAGGGCGGGATCACGACATTGGCGCCGCTCTTCCCGCGCATCGCCAAGGCCTATCTCATAGGCGAGGCGGCGCCTGCCTTTGCCGCAACGCTTGGCGAACAGGTTCCTTACGAAATCTCCGGCACCTTGGAGCGGGCCGTTGCCCACGCCGCAGCGGATGCCGACAGAGATGAGCATGAATCGGCTGCGGTGATGCTTTCACCGGCTTGCGCAAGCTTCGATCAATACAAGAATTTCGAGGTCAGGGGCGATGCCTTCGTCAGCCATGTGGCTGCGATCGACGGCATCACCATGCTGATCGGTTCAGGAACTGGAGGCAAATGAGATGGTAAGCCGCGTTGAGCGTGGGGCCTTGGCCGATTGGTTCTGGACCATCGACCGTGTGTTCCTGGCACTATTCATCCTGCTGATCGGTATCGGCTTCATGCTGTCCTTCGCGGCATCGCCCGCGGTTGCCGAGCGTATCGGGCTCGAACCCTTCCACTTCGTCAAGCGTCACGCGCTGTTCCTCATTCCGGCGATCGCGGCGATGATCGGCATCTCCTTCATGACGCCGCGCCAGGTGCGGCGCACGGCGGTGATCCTGCTCATCGTATCGCTGGCGATGATGCTGTTTGCGCTGTTCTTCGGCGTGGAGGTCAAGGGTTCCAGGCGCTGGGTCAATATCGCCTCGCTCTCCATCCAGCCGTCTGAATTCATGAAGCCGGCCTTTGTTGTCGTCTGTGCGTGGCTGTTTGCCGAACATGCCCGCCAGCCCGAGATTCCGGGCAACCTCTTCGCCATCATCCTCTTCGGCATCGTCGCAGCACTTCTCGTGGCGCAGCCGGACCTTGGTCAGACCATTCTGACGACGGCGGTCTGGGGCGGCATGTTCTTCATGGCCGGCATGCCCTGGCTTTGGATCATGGTGCTCGGCGGCCTCGGCGCCGGCGGTTTCGTGGCCGCCTATTACGTGTTCGACCACGTGGCGCAGCGCGTGAACAAGTTCATGACCGGCGAAGGCGACACCTTCCAGGTCGATACCGCCAAGGAAGCCATCATCCACGGCAACTGGTTCGGCGTCGGCCCGGGCGAGGGCATC
>JAGWJK010001247.1 GCA_028865845.1 Rhizobiaceae bacterium | reverse complement strand
AGATCGCCGTGATCTCGACATCGCCGACCTTGTATCGGTAGAAACCAACCGTAGGCTCCAGCGGTGTCGCGCCGTAGGCCGCGGGGATGAATTCAAGCTTCGAAGTCAAACCGAAGGCAGCCGCAGCCGCCGCTGAGCCGAGAACGGCCCGACGTGTCATGTTGAACATGGAAGTGTCTCCTCTGAATGTTGGCATTCGCCAAGCGGAGAGCTGAACGTGATCGCCGCCCCCACTGACAAACCAGATCGGAGATGCCGGAAACTTATTCCCGGTTGCCGCAATATTTCTTATAAGCAATTGATTTATAATCATAAATTTTTGCACTCCCGCAGAGCACCTCGTGATGGCAGCAATAAAGTTGCCGTCACATGCATTTTTCTGCACATGGCAGGGAATAAAACCGGGACTGGAATGATCTAGGAAGGAGACGACAAGATTGCGCCCGTTCCGATCGATGCTTTAAGGTGCGGTGTGGCGTAGCGTGGGAAACACGATGACAGACGCTCCTTTTGCCTGCTCAGTTCCGTTCGATCGGTGGTCGCCGCTATCAGGCCTCTGGCTGCAATGGCCGTTGCGCCTGCGCGCGTTGCGGCGCCTGTTTGGCGAGGCAATGTCCTCAAGCTACCGTGGACTCCCGCTCGACCTGACCAGCCTGATGGCGGATATCGCCGCGCCGCCACAGGCAATGGATACGAGGGTAAAAGCCGCAGCGCGTTCCGGCGACGCGATGCAGCAGTTCCAGCGCACCATCGTTCCGCACATGGACGCGGCCTATAATTTTGCCCGTTTCCTCAGCCGCGACGCCGATGCAGCGCAGGATATCGTGCAGGATGCGTTTCTGCGCGCCTATCGCAGCTTCGATGGCTTTCGCGGCGGCGATGCCCGCGCCTGGCTGTTTACCATCGTCCGCAACTGCTATTTCGCCTGGATACAAGACATCAAGCGCAAGGCGCGCTTCGAAACCCCGATAATCGACGGAATGGAGACCAATGCCGAGGCAAATGAGCCTAGCGCCCACGGCATCGCGGCGGAGGAAGACTCGCCGGAAATGGCGCTGATCCACAAGACGGAATCCGAACGCGTCCGGGCGGTGATCAACACCTTGCCCGATCCCATGCGCGAAGTGCTGGTGCTGCGCGAGCTCGAAAATCTCTCCTATCGCGAGATCGCCGACATCATCGAAGTTCCGATCGGAACCGTGATGTCGCGGCTTGCCCGCGCCCGCAGCGATTTCGGCGATGCATGGCAGCGGCTTGAGCAGACGGGAGCAACGCCATGAGCGATGAGCATCAGGAATGGACCCCGATGCTGCATGGCTTCATCGACGACGAACTCGATGCCGTGCACTCCGCCCGGTTCGAAGCGCATTTGGCCACATGCCCGGATTGCCAGGCCGAATTGGAGAAACTGCAGACGATGAGACGGCGGATCGGCCAGAACGGAGTGAGGTGGCGCACGCCCGACGACGTCAGGACACGCATCCTGGCATCGATCGCGCAGGAAGGCACCGCCGCGCCCGCTTCTGCCACGCTGGCATCCGGAAACAGCGCCTGGCGCCGCAATCTGCGATTCATCCGGGAATGGAGCTTTGTGCCGTCGATCGCGGCGTTGGCGGCAAGTCTGATGCTGTTCGTCAGTGTTCCCCGTCCGCAGGATATCTCCCTTGAGGATCAGGTGCTTGCCAGCCATGTTCGCTCGATGCTCGCCGATCATCTGACCGATGTG
>JAGWJK010001246.1 GCA_028865845.1 Rhizobiaceae bacterium | reverse complement strand
GACCGGAGCGAATCGGACGCACGGATGCATTTCCGTATCGGGCTCAATCTCGGTGACGTTATTGCCGAAGGTAACGATATCTACGGCGACGGCGTGAATATTGCAGCGCGCCTCCAGGCCTGTGCGACCGCAGGCGGAATTGTCATTTCCAATACTGTCTACGACCAGGTGCGGAACAAAGTGGCTGTTGGCTTTGATTTTCTGGGCCAACTCGAGGTCAAGAACATAGACGGCGGTGTGGCAAGCTATGCCGTCAGGATCGGAAGCACACCGACCGACAAAGCGCCAGGACGGAAGGTCCAGAAAGATACCGGCAAACCCACTAAAATCGTTGCGGAATTCGTAGAGGACAACCGACGAAAATATGTCGTGCTTGCGATCTTTGCGGTTGCTCTGGTGCTGGTCAATCTCCTCAACTGGCACGGCGAGCTGTGGTCGGTGTGGCCGGTTCTTGTCGCTGCAGTCGTCGCCGGCTTTCTGTGGGTGCGCAGCAACAGGAAAATAGACCGCGGCCTCGGCGTGCTTGCCGTTATCGGATTAGGCCTGATCGGGATCAACCTTTTATCATGGAGCGGGACGCCCTGGGCGATATGGCCTGTGCTCGGCATAGCGGTGCTCGGAGCCATTCGCTGGGCGACGCGACGGCGCAACAAGGTTTAGAACAACTCAAACACCCGTTGAAGCGTGTCCCGCTGCAAACCCCCGCACACGCTTTCACGGCATGTGCGAAGGGGTTTTGGCGTGGCATATCCTGCTTAGATATGACCCATGCCGGGTTCGAGCTTCGGGCTGTCACCGGGGTGGGTGAACAGCTTGCCATTCTCCGCCCAAAGCGTGGCGACGATCGTCAGCGCGCCGAAAATCGCGTAGCCCGCGAATAGCGGCTGCACGGTGCCGTCGAACATCTGGCCGACGATGCCTCCGAGCACGGCGCCGAGCGTCGTCGAGATGCAGCCGGTGATGGCCGCCGCAGTGCCTGCGACATGGCCCATTGGTTCCAGGCCGATCGCCATGAAATTCGTGGTGATGACCGCGAACATCATCAGCATGATCGACAGCAGCACATAGGTCGTGACGAAACTCGGTATGCCGCCCATGCCGATCAGGTAGGCGAGGATTGCAAGCGCGGTGAAGATGATCATCGCCGCATGCGAGATGCGCCGCATGCCGAAGCTGCGCACGAAATAGCCGTTGGCGAACTGGGCGACGGCGGTACCGGCTGCGGTCGCCGCAAAAGCGATCGGAAACCAATCTCCGAGGCCGTAGACTTCACCGAATACCTGCTGCACGGACACGACATAAGCGCTGATGACGCCGGTATAGAGGGTCATGCCGATCATATAGCCGCAGGTGATGCGGTTGGTCAGCACCGTCTTGAAGCCGGAGATCACCGAACTGACCGAAAGCGGCAGGCGCTCCTCGACCGGCAGCGATTCTTTCATGCGGAAGAAGGCAACTAGGAAAAGACCGGCGCTCGCCGCTCCGAGCAGGATGAAGATCCATTGCCAGTTGGAATAGGCGACGATGAGCTGTCCGACGGAGGGCGCAAGCATCGGCATGATCATGAAGACGATCATGACGTAGGACATCACGCGCGCCATTTCACGGCCGCCGAAGCAATCGCGAACGATTGCCATCGTGGTGATACGCACGGCCGCAGCACCGACGCCCTGGGCGAAACGCAGGGCGAGAAGCATCGCAAGGCTGCCGCTCCAGGCGGCTGCAA
>JAGWJK010001245.1 GCA_028865845.1 Rhizobiaceae bacterium | reverse complement strand
CACGATCATCTATATCGTAGGCCTTCTGCCGCTTGCGGTATTGCTGCCGCTTGCCATCGCGATCTTCACAGCCGACCAGCCGCCGAAGGCACGCAATATCTATCGTGCGATGATTTTCGTGCCGATGATCGTTGCGCCTGTCGTCGCAGCCTGCATCTGGCGTTGGCTCCTTGACCCGACCCATGGCGTGATCAATCTCGTCATCAGAAGCGCTGGCTTTCATCCGCTTCGGTTTCTTCAGGATCCGAACCTGGCGATCTGGACGATTATCGTTCTGACCGGCTGGAAGCTGATCGGGTTCTCGACCCTCATCCTTTCGGCGGCGAACGCCAACATCAATCCTTCGCTGATCGAGGCCGCCCGCATGGACGGCGCCAATAAGTGGGAGATCATCCGGGATGTCCGCTTGCCACTCATGAGCTCCATCCTGCTCTTTCTCGTCATGATGACGATCCTGCTCGGCGCTCAGTGGAGCTTTTCCTACATCAACGTGCTGACCGGCGGCGGTCCGCTCGGCTCTACGACCAATATCTACTACGTGCTTTGGGACTTCGGCTTTTCCAGTCTTTCGGTCGGCTGGAGTTCGGCGGCGGCCGTCATCCTGTTTTTGGGTTTCGGCGTGATCGCATTTCTACTTTTCAAGATGATGGACAGGTATTCCTTCCATGACAACTGACGCCTTCCCTATTTCGCGACCTTTGGCGAAGGCAGGGCTCAGGCCTCGCCGCGCATTTGGCCTCGATACCGCCGCGGGCCATGTGCTGATGGCGATCCTCTCGCTCTTCTGCCTCTTTCCGGTCTATTGGATGATCGTCACCTCGTTGCGGCCCGCCAACAAGGTATTCGAGCAGAGCCTCTGGCCGACCAGCGTCTCGCTAGCCAACTACTCCTATGCGCTCGATGCCATTCCGATGGCGCATATGCTCGTCAATACGCTGCTGGTGTCGGCGATCGTCACCGTCCTCCAGCTTCTGTCGGGCCTGCTTGCGGCTTATGCCTTCGCACGCTGGAGGTTTCGCTTCGACAAGGTCGTTCACGCTGCGATCGCGCTGACCTGGCTCGTGCCACTGCAAGTGGTGATGATCCCCAACTACCTGCTGATCGCCAATGTCGGGCTGCTGGACAGCCTGGCGGCGCTGATACTACCGCACGTGGCCTCCGCGCTTGCCATTCTGATGCTACTACAAGCGATGCGCAGCTTCCCCAACGAAGTTCTGGAAGCTGCGCGGATGGACGGTGCGAGAAGCTGGCGGACGTTGTGGGAGGTGGTGATGCCGAACCTGAGAGGGACGATCGCATCGCTGGCCATCCTCATCTTCATTTCCACCTGGAACGAATATTTCTGGCCCCTTCTCCTGTCACGCACGCCGGAGAATTCCGTCGTGCAGATCGGTATCCAGATGTTCATGACATCGGAGGGAACTCTGTGGGGACCGTTGATGGCTGCATCGACGCTCGCGAGCCTGCCGATCTTTGCAATTTATGTCATCCTGCAGCAACAGGTCGTCTCGTCCTTCATGAAATCGGGAATACGCTGATGGAAATTCATGCCAATCGTCACTTGCCCATCGAGGGCACATTCAATATCCGCGACCTCGGAGGCTATCCTGCAGGCGAAGCAGAGACATTGTGGCGTCGAGTTCTGCGCGCCGATGGCCTGCACCGTATCGACGAGGCCGGTCGCGATGCGCTTGTCGCGCTCGGGATCAAGACGGTCATCGACCTGC
>JAGWJK010001244.1 GCA_028865845.1 Rhizobiaceae bacterium | reverse complement strand
AGGCTCGCCCCCAACGCCGAGCCGCGGGCGCCGAGTGCTCCCGCGCTGATGACTGGCGGGATTAGGCCAGGAGGCAGCATTTCGATAAAACATTGTCGGATACGGTCGACGGTGTCCGATAGCAGCGGCGGCGGCAGCAGCCCATCGACGACGACCGCCTCCAGATCGACGACCGCAATGCTGCCGATGATCGCCTGCGCCAAGGCATCGGCACAGTCGTCCTGCCATTCCGATACCAGTTCTTTTGCCGCTTCCGGCATCGGCTCCAGATCCCGGACTCGTGTGATCTGGAAGCCGTTTATTCGCAGGTGGTGGACGAGCGTGTAAATCGAGGCGCGGTGAAGGAGAACCTCGAATTTCCCGGATGGTTTCGGCACGGAGTTCAGCTTGGAATGTGTGACGGGGAAGGGGCCGAAGGCGGCGGTATTGCCGTTCGGGCCAGTCTGTAGGGTGCCGTCGAGAACAAGACCGGCGCCGACGAAGGTGCTGAGGGAGATGTGCAGGAAATCGGAATAGTGTTTGCCGAGACCGTAGACGAGTTCAGCTACCGCAGCCGCGGATGCGTCGTTCTCGATCATCACCTGCAGATCATGGCCTTCGGCGAAATGAGATTTTAGATCGAATGCGCGCCACTCCATCTGCACATCGGCAGGAAAGCCCAACTCCGCATCCCAGCCGCCGATGAAATAGGGTGCCGAAATTCCGATCCCAACGAGCCGCTTCTGGTTTTCCTTGCCGAGCTCTTTCTTGAAGCGAGTGATCGCCGCATCGCCGAGTTCGCTGATACTGAGCGGGTTTGGATGATCATATTCGTGTGTTTCGAAGGCAACGGTTTGGCCGGTGAAATCGGTCAGGATCGCGTCCATCGCCCGGCGGCCGATATGGAGACCGATCGAATAGGCGCCGTCTTTGGCCAATCCGTACATCGCAGAAGGCTGGCCTTTTCCGCCAAAACGCTTGCCATTTTCGACGAGGTAGCCACCGGCAACAAGAGCGTCGACGATTGTTGCGACAGCCGGAGGGGTCAGGTGTGCGAACCTTGCGATCTCTGCTTTCGACGTCTCACCGAAGCGGCGAACGGCGTCGAGGACGACCCGCTCGTTGTAGTAGCGCAACTGCATCGAATTGCTGCCTTTGCCAGCCATGCTGTCGGCTCCCACTCGCTCTGATCGTTATCCCGCGCCGTTTTTACGCGTCGGCAGTTCATTGTCAAAAAGATCCTTACGACCGCTCTTGACGGAGTTCAACAACAATTATAGTAAACTGCTTTAATAAATCCGCCAGAGGGAGCCGGCGGGTTGGAGAGACCCTTTGGTGAGGACCCTGATGACTTCATTTATGTACCTGTCAGTCGCGCTGGCTCTCGCCGCCGGTGGTGCCTATTATGCCTGAGGCGATCTCCTCATCGACGGGAACCTCCGTGCAGGGCCGTGAGAAAGTCGCGGCATCGCTTTCCGGCGTCACCAAGATATTTGGCGGCACGGTTGCCGTCTCAGAGGTTTCCATCGAGCTGAGGGCAGGAGAGGTTCTTGCTCTTCTCGGGGAGAACGGCGCTGGCAAGAGCACGTGTGTCAAGCTTCTCGCCGGCGTCTATCGGCCGGACGCTGGTGCCGTGATCATCGCCGGCCAGCAAAAGCGGCTGTCATCGCCGCTCGAGGCTCAGCATTCCGGCGTCGCCGTGATGCACCAGCATCCTGGCCTATTTCCCGATTTGAGCATCGCGGAGAA
>JAGWJK010001243.1 GCA_028865845.1 Rhizobiaceae bacterium | reverse complement strand
TGGTGCCGCTGTCGATCTGCTGATGGCCGTTGGAAACGGCAATCGAGTAGAACTCGCCGCGGCTGTCGTCGCCGCGCAGGATGCAGGACGGATACTTCCAGGTGATCGCCGAGCCGGTTTCGACCTGCGTCCACGAAATCTTCGAGCGGTCGCCACGGCAATCGCCACGCTTGGTGACGAAGTTGTAGATGCCGCCCTTGCCTTCCTTGTCGCCCGGATACCAGTTCTGGACGGTCGAATACTTGATCTCGGCATCATCGAGCGCAACCAGTTCGACCACGGCGGCATGCAACTGGTTTTCGTCGCGTTGCGGCGCGGTGCAGCCCTCGAGGTAGGAAACGTAAGCGCCTTCCTCGGCGATGATCAACGTGCGCTCGAACTGGCCGGTGTTCTTCTCGTTGATACGGAAGTAGGTCGACAGCTCCATCGGGCAACGAACGCCCTTCGGCACGAAGACGAACGAACCGTCGGTAAAGACAGCCGAGTTCAGCGTCGCATAATAATTGTCGGAGGTCGGGACGACCGAGCCGAGGTATTTGCGCACGAGATCGGGATGTTCGCGGATCGCTTCCGAGATCGACATGAAGATCACGCCGGCCTTCTTCAGCTCTTCCTTGAACGTGGTCACGACGGAGACCGAATCGAACACCGCGTCAACGGCGATCTTCGGCTTCTCGACGCCGGCCAGAATCTCCTGCTCCTTTAGCGGAATACCGAGCTTCTCGTAAACCTTAAGCAATTCCGGATCGACTTCGTCCAGCGACTTCGGACCCGATTGGCTCTTGGGCGCGGCGTAGTAGTGGATGTCGTTGAAATCGATCTTCGGATAATCAACGCGAGCCCAGGTGGGCTCTTCCATCGTCAGCCAACGGCGATACGCGCCCAGACGCCACTCCAGCATCCAGTCGGGTTCTTGCTTCTTGGCGGAAATGAAGCGGATAATGTCTTCGGACAGGCCCTTGGGAGCCTTGTCCACTTCGATCGTGGTTTCGAAACCATACTTATACTGGTCCACATCGATCAGGCGGACCTGATCGATTGTTTCCTGGACGGCAGCCATGTCGTTCTCCAATCTCGCCGGATCCAAGGTCCGGCAGCTTGTCAACGTTTCAGCAGATTTTTTGTCTGCCCCTTATATAGTCGGCCAAAAGGGACTTTTTAGCCCGATTGGCAAGCGGAAATTTGCGTTTTCGCAAATTTGTAAGCCTATGCCGCAGCGCCTGCCGGCTTTCGCCGAGCAGCGATACGGCTAAAGGCGATAATGGCGCGATCGATCTCTTCCTCGGTCGTCGCAAAGCCCAGCGAAATGCGCAGTGCCCCAAGCTTCGGATCACGCCCCATCGCCACCAGGACGTGGCTCTCGCCGACCTTGCCCGACGAGCAGGCCGATCCCGCCGAAAGCGCCACGCCTTCGAGGTCGAAGGCAATCTGCCCGGTCTCCGCCTTCAGGCCGGGTAAGGTGAAGAACGTGGTGTTCGGCACGCGTGCCGAATGTTCCCCGTAAATGACGACATCGGGCGCTGCATCGCGCATGCCGCGCTCGAGCCGTTCGCGAAGCTTTTCGACGTGGGCGCTGCGATCGTCCAGTTCAGCCACCGCGGCAGCCGCGGCCGCACCGAAACCGATGACGGCCAAAGAATTTTCTGTACCCGAACGGTGGCCCTTCTCCTGCCCGCCGCCATGGATCAGCGGCTTCGGCATCAAGACCTCGCCGCGAGAGACAAGGGC
>JAGWJK010001242.1 GCA_028865845.1 Rhizobiaceae bacterium | reverse complement strand
TGCGTCACGGTGAGCTTTTCAAGGACCTCGGCCGGGATGCCTTCCTTGAGATTGATATCAGGCAACACCCGGCGCAAGGCATCCATAGCCGCCTCGCGCACGAGGGCTCCAAGATCGGCCCCGACGAAGCCGTACGTCGTCCTTGCAATCTCGTCGAGATCTGCGCCTTCCGCGAGAGGCATACCCCGGGTATGGATTGCGAGGACTTCGCGGCGGCCGTTCTGGTCGGGGACGCCGATGACGATTTCGCGATCGAACCTGCCTGGGCGCCGCAACGCCTCGTCGATGGCATCCCGCCTGTTCGTCGCGCCGATCACCACGATATTCTGTCGCGGCTCCAGCCCATCCATAAGCGTGAGCAATTGCGCAACGATCCGCCGTTCGACTTCGCCGGTCACCTGCTCGCGCTTGGGGGCGATACTATCGATCTCATCGATGAAGATGATTGACGGCGCATTCTGCGACGCTTCCTGAAAGACCTCCCGCAATCGCTCTTCCGATTCACCATATCGGCTACCCATGATTTCCGGGCCGGCGATGTGGTAGAAATTCGCCTCGGTTTCGTTGGCGACCGCCCGGGCAAGCAATGTCTTGCCGGTGCCGGGAGGGCCGTAGAGAAGAACCCCCTTGGGCGGATCGATACCCAGGCGTTGAAATAGCTCCGGATGGCGCAAGGGCAACTCCACCATCTCGCGGACTTGCTCCACGGACGATCCGAGACCACCGATGTCATCATAGGTGACATCGGCCCTTCTGGCCTCCTTGGGCTCCTCATACTGCGGCCTGAGTTCGACGACGGTCTGGTCGGTAACCTGCACGATGCCGCGCGGCTGGGTGGAAACCACCACCAGCCGAATTTCCTGGAGGCCGTACGCTTGGAGAAGCCTCGGGTCCCGGCTCCGCTGCTGCACCGAGGTCGAAACAACGTCGCCAGCGACCATGGGTCGGTGCAGGAAAGTTCTCTGCAGGGCGTCGCCCGAACCCTGAAGCACCAGGTTCTTTTGCGCAGGCGCGAGCACAAGCCTTGTGGCGGGGCGGGCTTCCGCCTTTCTGACCTCGATATGATCGCCGCTCGTCGCGCCCGCGTTCACGCGTTGGAGACCATCGAGCCTGATAATGTTCAGGCCCTCGTCTTCGGGATACGGTCTTACGGCAATTGCAGCCGTATGCCGCTTGCCGATCAGTTCGACTAAATCGCCTTCCGCAACGCCGAGCTTGTTCATGGCGTTTGAGGGGAGCCTGGCGATGCTTGCTCCAGCATCTTGTGGCCGGGTGTTGGCGACTTGCAGCGTTAGGTCATCAGAAACAGACATGATTCCTCCAGGCGCTTTAGGCAATCAACACGTACCTAGCGCCAAGGCAGGAAAGACAAGTGGGCCAGGCTTCAAACTCGTGACGAACCAATTTGTTGTATCAAAACATAGCGAAAGACAAGGATGATTCCATCATACGTTCGGATGGGGTCGCGATCGCTGCAACAGACACGGCATGATCGAGATCAGATACGGCTTGAGCCCTGTCACGGTCGTCAACGGCGGGATTGATCCTGAAGCTTCGGGCGTCTTTCCATCCTGCCGGTCGTTGAAATGCGGTCGTGAACGGTCTACCAGCAAACCACCCTCCACTCCCTTTGAAAGCCAAGCCTTGCCGACCTTTCCGTTTTCCACGCTCGATCCGATCAGGCATTCCGAGTCGCTACCAACGGCATCCGACGTGGTTGTCGTGGGCGGC
>JAGWJK010001241.1 GCA_028865845.1 Rhizobiaceae bacterium | reverse complement strand
GGCACCTGACGGCACGATCCACCTGATCATGGTCTCGGACGACAATCACTCCATTCTGCAGCGCAGCCTGATGCTGGAATTCCGCTTGAGGGACGATACCGCAGTCAGCATGAAATAGCGGCTCGCGCCTTTGACGTGAATTTCTCAGGCCATGCCGGCATTCATCGTGAAGACGGTGCGCCGCGCGCTGTCATCCTCTGGCCATGCCCGTTCGACGTCGGAAAGGGGAACTGGTTTCGCCGCAATCGCGAAGCCCGCCGGGGTGGTCGCCTTCAGGAGTTCGCCGACCGCGCAGACGAGCCGATCAAACGCTATGCTGCCGATGCCGCTGCCCATCAACTCGATTGCCGAAGAACGCAGCACGGCGCTCGGCAAGGTTATGTCCGCGCCGCTGCTGGAGCCGATCTGCACGAATCTCAGGGGTATGGCATCCCGGCCGAATTTGGCGGCGGCAATGAGCAGGCGCTCGGCACTTCGGCCCCAAAGGTAGTCTATAACGACATCCACGCCTTCGGCGAATTGTTGTTTGAAGCTCTCGTCGAGTGCAGCGTCGTTTTCCGTGAGCGGGATCGTCACATCGGCACCGAGAGCTGCGAGAGAGCGCAGCGCTTCGATATTGCGGCCGGTGGCGATGATCTTGCGCGCGCCGAGATGCCTTGCGATCTGCACGGCGAGGCGACCTGCCGTTCCGGTGGCTCCGTTGATCAGCACCGTCTCTCCGGCTTTGAGCCTGGCGCGTTCGGTATAGGCGGCCCAGGAGGACATGCCGGGATTGGCGATGGCGGCAGCGGTGATGTCGTCGACATCGTCGGGTATCGCTATGCAATGAGCCACGGGCACCACGGCGCGTTCCGCCATGCTGCCAAATGGTGCTTTCGGCATGACGAAATAGACCCGGCGTCCGTCATCGAGCCGGCCGACGCCGTCGAGGCCGACAATGAAGGGGAACTGGCCGGACGAGCTGTAATGCTTGCCCGAGGCGCGGCTCTTGACGACATGGCTCATGGCAGCGGCCGTGACACTGACGCGAACTTCGTCAGCCGAGGGCACTGGCTCGGCGAAATCTCCATAGACGGGTGTGTGTCCTGCCTCTTTGACAATTACAGCTTTCATGACGGCTTCCCTTTCGGTGCTCGATAATAGGTGTATAATGCACATATATGAGGAGTCAGGAATGTCGTCAACAAATAAAGTGCAAAATACACATATCTCCGACCAGCTGCGGCAATTGCATGGTGCGGTTCTCGATATCGTCGCCGTGATGAACAGGCCGCAGCGTGATGAAGTGTTGATCAAGGAGGCGGGAATCCCGCTGGACCGGGCGCTGTTTCCGTTGCTCGTCGGCATCGAGCGGTTCGGGCCGATCGGTGTTGTGGAAATGGCTGATCGCGTCGGGCGGGACTACACCACCGTCAGCCGCCAGGTCGCAAAACTGGAAAGCCTCGGACTGGTGGAGCGCAAGGGGAGCGCCGCCGACCGCCGCGTCCGCGAAGCGATCGTTACCGAGAAAGGCAAGGCGATGACGGACCTGGTCGACGCGGCGCGGGAAAGGATCGGCCGCGCCATCTTCGAAAGCTGGAACCCGCACGAGATCGACGAACTCGTGCGGCTCATGCGCAAGTTTGCGGATGCGGTGACGGAGGAGCCGCTGGTCGGTTCTTCACTTGAGGTAAAGCCTTAAAACGGGAGCGAATCCAGGCACCGTGGCGGCGTCATCATCCCCAGGCCCGCTC
>JAGWJK010001240.1 GCA_028865845.1 Rhizobiaceae bacterium | reverse complement strand
GGAGGTGGTGGTCGCCGACTATCTGGCAGCCCACAACCCCTACAAGCCCTATCTTGACGGCAGGGTGACCCAGGTCGGCGCGGCACCCGCCGCCCAGCCGGAAGCAGCCAAGCCCACTGAGACGCAGGCAGCCGGAACAGATCAGAAGCCCGCCGCGGCCGCCACCAGCACCCCCACAACCACGACGCCGGCAACAACGACCACCACACCCGCGACCGGCACGCCCGCAACCACGACACCCGACCCGGCGGCAACGCCTGCGACCACGGCCCAGACTGCGGCTGCACCCGCTACGACCACTCCGGCAACCACTGCCCCCGCCGCGACCACTCCGGACACGACGACGCCTGCAACCACTGCGCCAGCAGCAGCCGCACCCGCCACGACGGCACCGGCCAAAAAGGCAGCGCCAAAGACACCGACCACTCACGTGGTTGCGGCCGGCGACACGCTATGGAGCATCGCCAAGACCTATTACGGCAGTGCCGACCATTGGCGGAAGATCGAGGCAGCGAACCGCAATCTCAAGCTACGGCACCTCATCGTCGGGCGCGAATTGAAGATCCCCGCTAAATAAGGACGATTTGTCTCGTTGGACTGAACCGGTCCGGGCTTTCCCGGGCCGGTTTTTGTTCTTATGTGAGGGGCGTAGTATCATGAAAGGAATTCCGCCGATGACTGCAGACGTCGCCGCCCGTCCAGCCGACCATCCCAACGTAAAATTCGGCAAGGTTGGCGTCCTGCTCGTTAATCTCGGCACACCCGACGGCACGGATTACACATCCATGCGCCGCTACCTGCGCGAATTCCTGACCGACCGCCGCGTCATCGAGTGGTCGCGCTGGAAATGGTATCCGATCCTGTTCGGGATCGTCCTGAACACCCGCCCGCAGAAGGTCGGAAAGGCCTATGAGACAATCTGGAACAAGGAAAACAACGAAAGCTTCCTGCGGACCTATACGCGCAACCAGTCCAATCTGATGGCCGAGCGTCTGCGCGATCTTCGCAATGTCCAGGTCGACTGGGCCATGCGTTATGGCCAACCCTCGATCGGCGATCGTATCCAGGCGCTGAAGGACGACGGCTGCGAGCGCATCGTGCTTTTTCCGCTCTATCCGCAATATGCCGCCGCAACCACCGCAACCGTCAACGACAAGGCCTTCGAGAAGCTGATGGCCATGCGCTGGCAGCCTACGGTACGAACCGTGCCGCACTATCCCGACGACGAAACCTATATCGAAGCCCTCGCCAATTCCATCAACCGCCATCTCTCGACGCTGGACTGGCAGCCGGAAAAGATCCTCGCCTCCTTCCACGGCATCCCGATGTCCTATTTCAAGCAGGGCGATCCCTATTATTGCTACTGCCAGCAGACCGGACGGCTGCTGCGCGAAAAACTTGGCCTGTCGGAAGACCAGTTCCTCGTCACCTTCCAGTCCCGCTTCGGGCCGGAGGAATGGCTGCAGCCCTATACCGACAAGACGGTGGAACGGCTTGCCAGGGAAGGCACGAAGCGCATCGCGGTGCTCAACCCCGGCTTCGTCTCCGATTGCCTGGAAACTCTCGAGGAGATCGCCGAGCAGGCGGCTGAATCCTTCCATCACAATGGCGGTGAAAAGTTCACGCATATCCCCTGCCTGAACGACAGCGAAGACGGCATGCGGGTGCTGGAAAAGGTCGTGCGGCGGGAGCTTCTCGGCTGGGTTTGAGCCTTCCGTGATATCGCCTCTCATCGGG
>JAGWJK010000140.1 GCA_028865845.1 Rhizobiaceae bacterium | reverse complement strand
GATCGTCGGATTTGCCGTGATCAGGTCGGTCATGATGTTGAGGCCGGTCGTTGCCTGGCCGTCAGCATACTTGTCCGCAACAACCTTCAGGTCCGGATACTTGGTCTTGACCTGATCCAGGAAGCCCTGGCGGCGCTGTTCGAGAGAACCGGCGCCGGGCGTGTTGGTGATGATGACGACATCGCCAGCGACCTTGCCGGTCATTTCCTTGATGGCAGCGGCAAGACCGTCAGCAGCGATACGGCCGCCCTGGACGTTGTCCGTGGTCAGGAACGACTTGAAAGCCTTGGAGTCGGCGCCGGAGTCAATGCCGATGATCGGAACGGACTTTGCGGCTTCGTCGATCGGCTTGCCGAGCGCCTTGAATTCGGTCGGCGAGATGACGATCGCAGCCGGCTTGCCGGCAACGGCGTTCTCGAGAATGCTGATCTGACCGTTCACGTCGGTTTCAGCCTGTGCACCGAGTTCCGGAACGTTTACACCGAGGTCCTTACCGGCCTTACGGGCGCCGGCGAGAACGATCTGCCAGTAGAAGGACGTCGTATCCTTGACGATGATCGGGATGGTGACGTCAGCGGCAAAGGACTGCGCCGGCATGGCAACGGCGAGCATGGCTGCGCCCGCGAGACCGGCAAAGGTGCGGCGGGACAGAAGCGACTTTGCAATATTCATAAGGTTTCTCCTCTCAACGCGCTCTTCTCCTGTACACCGGCCGTTGAACGCTTTCGGCTCGGTACCATGGATGCCTGTGACGGACCCATGCATCGCGCGGATGGTTGAAGAGGCATGACCTCGTCCGAGAGCGATTTCATGCCCTTCGGACCCATGCCGCATCATCCACGCCAAAACAGGCTTTCCTCCTCTTCAAGCCGTTTTCCAAACGGCTCGACAGCTCTCCCTATCTCTGCGTCACACCCGGACGGCCTCGTCTCCCAACGGAGGCGCAACCAGGGTCAATCCTTCGAATTCCGCATAAAGGCTGTCGGGAAGCGTCGGCTCCACGAGTTCCATGTTGCGGATGAGACTTGATGCCTTTGCCGTGCCGATCAGCACCGAGGCCACCGCGGGATGGCGCAGCGGGAACTGGATCGCCGGAGCGGCAAGCGGCAGGCCGTGGCGGCGTGCGATCTCCTCCATCGCGCCAACCTTGGCCAAGACATCCTCCGTTGCGGGAAGATAATCGAAATGCGCGCCGGGAACAGGCCCGATCGCGAGAATGCCGGAATTGAACACACCGCCGACGACAAGCGAGGTGCCCTTCTTCTCGCAGAGCGGCAACAGTTCGGCGACCGCCGACCGGTCCAGCAGCGTATAGCGCCCGGCAAGCAGGATGCAGTCGATATCGCCCGCATTCATGACATCGAGGCAGACAGGGATCTCGTTGACGCCGAGGCCATACGCCTTGATCGCGCCCGACGATTTCAGCTCTTCCAGCGCCTTCAACCCGGAGCCCAGCAACTGACCGAGATAATGATCGTTGAGTGCCTTGCCATGGGTGTAGCCGCCGATGTCGTGGACATACAGGATATCGATGCGATTAAGCCCGAGGCGGGCATAGCTGAATTCCACCGAGCGCATGATGCCGTCATAGGAGTAGTCGTAATCGGCATCGAAAGGCAGGGGATCGACATAGCCGTAATTCGGCACCTTGTCAGTCGGAACCGGCCGCATCAGCCGGCCGACCTTGGTCGACAACACGTAACTGTCTTCCGGCTGATCGCGCAGGAAATCGCCGACACGGCGTTCGCCGAGGCCGAAACCGTACCAGGGCGCGACGTCGAAATAGCGGATGCCGCTATCCCAAGCCGCCTGCAGCGTTTCCATGGCCTGATCGCGAGGGCAAGCGCGGTAAAGTCCGCCAAGAGCCGCGGCCCCGAAACTGATCTCGGTAACCTCCAGGCTCGTCTTGCCGATTCTTCTGCTTTTCATCACCTCTCCCTTGTGATGATGGGCGGATCGGTTTCCGGAGCGTCTCCGATCGCTTGGATGCCAGACGCTACGGCGTGAAATGCTTTATTTCAGTCACTAGTCCATCCGTCAGGCTCAAAGCGTCGCGCCGAGATGCCACGGAACGAATTCATTGTCGCCATAGCCGAAGGCTTCGCTTTTGGTTTTCCTGCCCGATGCGATCTCGATGATCAGCTCGAAATTTCCCGTCCCTTGCCTGATATCGTCGCTTCACCCATGGCGATGGTGCCGCAATCGATATCATCGATATCCATGTCCTCTTCCATAGCGTGATAGAGCGCCGAATTGCTCGGAAGCTTGAACGACCGCGCCGGGCGAGAACCGAAGCAGCTTCCACGCCCTGTCGTGAAGGCAATCATGTTCGCTCCACCCGCCACCTGACCCGTCGCCGAAACGGGATCATAGCCGGGCGTGTCCATAAAGACGAGCCCATGTTCCGTTACACGTTCGGCGTAACCGTACTCGATCTTTGCACCGAGCTTGGCGGCGACGTCTTCGCTGACCGCGCGGCTGCGCGGCAGATGTTCGGCGCCATGGATCTCCCTGGTTTCGCAGAGAATAGGTGCGTCGCCGGCCGCGATCGCCGCCGTCGCCACGGCGACGTTGTCGCCCTCCGACAGAAGGATCAAAGGTTGGCGGTTCACTATCCTCTCCCCAAAGCAATCATGCTTTTCGGCTCTCTTCCGATCGATGATCGCCGATTGATTTTGTTTTTTATCTACAATAAACATTTTAGTGTCAACGAGGAAATCGCTGGCCTTCTGGGGAGGAGGCAATTGCGACAAGCGTCAGCAAAACCGCGACGCTTTGCGTGGCCTAACGCAATTGACTGCCATTCGAGCACAGTCCAAACATCGCCGCCGCCGCGATGCTTCGGAATATAAGCGAGGGGAAAATGGCGAGACAAAACACACTCTTCAAGGAGGCGTATAATCGTTACGTCGCCGGCTTGAGGCCCGAAACCGCCTTGCCGACCGAACCGGAAATCGCCGCAGAACTCGGCATCAGCCGCAGCACCGCGCGGGCGATCCTGATGCGCCTAAGTGACGCGGGCATCATTCGCTGGAACAAGCGGCAGAAGATCGTGCTGCGCCAGCCGAGCGACGCCGATCTCTTTCCGGAGGAAGAAACCAACTCGCTGCACGACATCATCGAGCGCAGTTTCATGCTGCGCATCCTGTCCGACGAAGCGCAGCCAGGCATGCAGATCAACGAGTTAGAACTGGCGCGGGAAATCGGCACGGGGACATCGGTCGTGCGCGAATTCCTGATCCGCTTCAGCCGTTTCGGCCTGATCGAGAAGCGGCCGAACAGCCATTGGATATTGAAAGGCTTCACCCGCGAATTCGCACTCGAACTCGCCGACGTGCGTGAGATGTTCGAGCTGCATTCGGCGGCCGAATTCGGCCGGCTGCCGCCCGATCACTCGGACTGGGCAAACCTCGCCGCCATCAAGCGGGACCATTATGAACTCCGCGATGATTTCGATCGGCGCTACCGCGACTTCTCGCAGCTCGACGAGCGCTTTCATCTTCTCATCCATCGCGCCTCGAAAAATCGGTTCATCGCCGATTTCTACGATGCAATCGCCATCGTCTTCCACTACCACTATCAGTGGAATAAAGCTTTTGCCCGCGAGCGCAATTCCCGCGCCATCGCCGAACATCTCGAATATATCGACGCGCTGCAATCGCGTGATCCGGCTCGTATCGAAACCGCCTGTCGCCGGCATCTCGCCTCTGCCCGACAGACATTGCTCCAGTCCATTCCGCAGAATGCCAGCGAAGCCGCGGCATCGGACGCATGAATGAATTGCTATGGCCCAAACTGTTTCGCCGGCACCGTATTAAGACGGCACCGGCGAAACATTAGCTGATATCGAGAGTATTACTTTACAAATTCTCTGATTTTATAAGCGACTTCCGTGCGGTTAGTCGCATTCAGCTTCTTCATGATGTTGCGGATATGCACTTTTACTGTGCTTTCGCAAAGATCCATCTCATAGGCGATGATCTTGTTCGCCTTGCCGCGCCGGAGCGCTTCGGCGACCACGACTTCCCGCGGAGTAAACAGGCTGTCGGCGCAGCGGGTTCCGTTGGTTACGGAGGCGATGACCTCCTTGGCCGCCAGAATGCTGCTGGCCGGCACGAACACGCCGCCAGCGCGGGCGAGTGCTACTGCTTCTGCGGCGACATTGATCCCGACGCTGGTCGGAATATAGCCGCGGGCGCCGCATTCGAGCGCCTTGAGAAGCTGCGCGAGCTCGTCGCTCTCGGCCCCGACAACGACGGGGCTCGACTTGAATCTCTCTGCCAAAGCGGAGATTTTCTCGCTGACGTCCGCATCCGAAACCTTGCGTCCTCCGATCATGAAGAGGATAGCGGATGGCTCGTTTTGCATGCGGCGCTTCTGCCATTCTTCGAACGATCCGACGGTGACGATATTCATGTTCTCGTCATATTCCGTCAGGCTTCGCGACAGGCATTCCCTGTCCAAAGCACGTGCATCGATGAGCAGAAGATAGTCCTCGCATTCGTCGGTGCTAACAGCGCCAGCCGCTGTTAAGGCCCGCAATGAATCCGATGCTCGGACCGAGATAAGACGGGTTGCAGTTTCTGTCCCAAACTTTTCATTCGCTAAAGACTGCCTGTCCATGGCCAAACTCCTTACTTTTTTACGCGGCCGCTATTCTCTTGCACTGCTGTTATTATGTATAATTTCATCGCAACAGAATAGATACGCAGAACAAAACCGAGATACTTCGTCTTGCACCATAGCATTACTCCTGTTGAAGAATTTGTTTTTATTGATCACGCTATGCATAATTACTGATTCTACATATACCGACATTAACATGCGTTAATAAGAACTAAAAATATTCGCCTCACGATTGTTATCAACTTGAAACAACCCGAGTACTTCCGCGACACATTTCAGATCATATGTGGCGCGAAATAGGTCTCGTCGAAATCGACGAGCTCGACCAACCGGTTGCGGTCGAGGAATTCGACGATGCCGTTGCGGAACGACAGCAAGCCGCCCATCCGCATATCTCTGAGCACGCGATTGATGTGAACCGTGGAAAGCCCGACGGCGTCGCCGATATCGGCTTGCGTCAAAGGGCATTCGAAGCCGTCGAAGCCGGGCTTCTTGCGCGACGGGCCGATCCTGGTTGCCAGTTCCAGCAGCAGGTGCCCGGTGCGCTCCAGCGCGTCGCGCCGGCCGATAGTGGCCAGCCGCTCCGACATGCGCGCCTGGCGCCGCATCATCTCCGCAAGCACGATGCGGTAGAGGCGCGGAGAAACGTCCAAACTCGCGTTTGACGTGAAATCGGGGAATTCGATGGCAGTGACATCGGAAAGGGCCTGGACGGTCTCACGGGCCATTTCAACCGATGGCGTCGAGACCATGTCGCCACGAAGGGCGAACTCGACGACAATGCGCGTGCCGTTCGGCAGCGTCTTGCTGCAGACTGCCCAGCCGCTGACGAGAAAGAGAAGCCGGGGCGTTTCGTCCTCGTAATCGCAAATGGTTTCACCGGCCGCATAATTGCGATGAATACCGCCCGTCAGCTCTGATTTCTGACGGCCAACCTCTGGGCCAGGAGTGTGTATACGCCCTATCGAAACCTGCGTTGTCATAACGATGCCCCCGAACCGCAAACCAAATCGGGAAGGTATCCATCACCTGTCCCTAAAGGTATATCACGTTACGTATGGCAAGTATATAGCACGCAACTTTCAGTCTGGCTCGTAATCTATATTGCTTACGCGAATTGCTGTTAAAGGCACCCCACAACTTTTATGTCTATAGACGGCTTAAAAAGTCTAATTTCAACTATGATACACGATAGCTAATCTAATTTTTACAGTATTAATTCGACGATACGGCGCGATGATCATTTCGTATTACAGATGATATCTCAACGACAGTATTCTGATCATTCCGGGTGAGATTTCGGCGCATATCGGCAAGACCAGACGCCGCTTCGGCGAGGATAGCCCGGTGACGAATCGAATCGATTCCTTCCGAATCGGCAACCCTTAATAATCTGGCAATATCCACAGAAGTCGTTGAAGTGCCGTTGAGGAAGAAAGCCTGGCGTCCCATCGACCGGAAAAAGCCCTCGACCTTCTTGTCCCAGCCAAGCCCGACATGCGGTATCTTCAGGGAATAGGCGGCAATGCAGGCATGAAGCCGGTGCGCCAGGATAACATTCACGGACAAAAGGATCTCGATCAGCTCATCCGGCGTCTTTGGACGTTCCGCGAGCTGCAGCATGCCCACTCCGGCGAGACCATGCATCGAAGCATCGTCCCTGATGTGTTCGGCAAAGAGCTGATCCTCGCTCGCTCCGTTGCAGAAGAGGCGGACGCGATATCCGTCCTGGACCAGCAGGCGTATGAGATCGCGGTAGTCCTCGGCCTCCTTCAGCGGAATGGCGGCAGCTTTCTGGCTGGCGTGCCGCTTCAGGATGACCGGTTCCGTGACGCACAGCCCCACCGTTCTCGGCCCTCTGGCTGGAAAAGAAACACAGCCTTCGCGTGCAATTGCATGAGTGAGCAAGCCAGGGTCATGAAGAATGCGTGCATCGGGGCCCTTCGGGAAGTGCGTCCGCCAACTGTCCTGCGCGAATTGATCGCGCACGGAGACATCGACGAGTTTCGTATTCTTCAGCCGACCAAACAGGCGCGCTGCCGGATCGGACCAATGTCCGCTGACGCCCACGGCGTAGATCGCCAGAGGTTTGTTATGGCGGCGCACACCGTCGAGTACCGTGCCGACCTTCATCGGGAAATTCAGATCGTCATCCTGGAAGAGGTTGCCGCCGCCGATCACCACGGCATCCGCCGCAGCGATCTTTGCATCCCATTCGCTGCGCAATTTCTTCAGCGTCCTGCCGAGAATATAGCCGACGGCCCAGCGTCGTGCAGGGCCTGGGAGGCGATGCAGCACCTTCAGGGCCTGCCTGCGCCGGCTACTGCTGCCGCCACTGCCGAAGCCCGCGCGGCCCGCAAGGTCGATGGTTTCCACCTCGATATCCTCGGCATCCTTCGCCAGGCCTTTTTCGATACATTGCGCGAGGAGGCCGTCTCCAAGATTTTCGCTGTATTTGACGTTGAATACGACGATCTTCACTGCAGTCTCCTATAGACACCGATCGGCTGCATATGCACCACCGGCAGGTTGCGAAGGGCAACCCTGGACGGAACCGTGAGGGCAGCGACGCTGCCGGCGAGAATGTAGAACATCAATCCGAGGTCATAGACGGTGCCAGAGGTGAGGGCCGATACCAGCACCGTGATGAAGCCGGCCTTGGCGGCGCGGGCGACAGCCGCCGCCTCGCGCAACGGCATATTGCGTGGGCGCGTGTCGGCGGCCAGGATCGCGATCACGAAGATCGCGAAGATCAGTGCTCCAAGGACACCGAGATTGGACAGCATCACCAGTCCAAAGCTGGACGCTCTCGCGCTGCCCAGCCCGGCCCCGAAGCCGTAGGTATCCAGGAATGTCTTGTAGGCCATGGCATTCCACATGAAGCGCTCCTGCCCCGACTGGCTGTTGGCCTTCGAAAACAGCATTTCGTCGAGGAAATCCTGCATCCCGGCAGCAAGATCGGGCATGGCCACGAGCACGAACATGATAATGAGCGGAGCGGCCGCCATGATGCCGACGATCATCACCGGGCGGCCCGTGCCGGGTTCGACGCGCGAGGCAAGAAAAGACTGCAGGCAAAGCACTGGCACGACCACGCCGAGACCGACCAGCGCAGTCGCCGACGTCGAAAGGATCAGGGCAAGCAGCAGCAAAGCGGCTATCGGGCCGGTAACGCGCGAGCGAACACCGCTGAGCCACAAGCTTGCAATCATCGCAAAGAGGACGAGGGTGAAATCGGCGAAGGCCGACGCCTCCGGAAACGTCCCGGAAATCCGCTTCAATCCGCCTTTCTCGGCATTGGTCAACAGCGCATAGTTGGCCGTGCGCACAAAGCCGAGGAGGAATTCCGTGTGCGAGAAATACGTGATGATATCGGCAAGCGCGAAGCCGAGATTGACGCTTGCCACCACCACCATGCCGCTGATCAGATTGGCGGAGGAGCCACCCTTGCGGAAAAAGGCAAAGGTTGTCGCAAAGCACATCAGGCCACCGATGGCATAGACGGTCTGCGTAATGTTGTTCGACGAGAACTTCAGCGGCACCAGTGAGATGAAGCTATGCGCCCCGACCGAACGTTCAACGGTCATCGTCGATGTCATGCCCTGGAACAGGCGCGGATAGAAAATACAGGTCATGACCCCGTAGACCGTCAGCACCAGAAGGCAGAAGCCGGGGCGCGGCGGCGCGAGCGCTGCGAATATCGGCCCTTCGCCATAGGCCATGAACAGCCGTATAAAGAAGAATAGGAGAAAAAGGCTCGGCACCAGAACCGAGGCACCGCCGAGACCAGGCAGGCTGAACGCGGCTGCCGCACCGAAAACCGTCGACAGGATCATGACCGTGAACGACCATCGAACCG
>JAGWJK010001239.1 GCA_028865845.1 Rhizobiaceae bacterium | reverse complement strand
TGTCAAAGCTGATTAGACGCGCGACGCTGTCAGCCAGTTAGAAACGCGACACTGGCTCTGACGGTCAGCCCCCGATCCGCCCGGCTGGTCCGGGTTGAAAGGGCGGAGCGGGGGCGGGTGAGGGACACCGCTTCGGCTTTAGCTTTGAGACTATGAATGCGAGCGGTTCATTCCGCTGCCTGGAGGCGTGCCAGCGCCTTCTGCCTTCTGGCGATGACTTCCGGATCGTTCATGAAGTCCGTCCGCGGGCCGGGCTTGCGGCCACGCTTCTGGTAACCGTTGCTCTGGCTGCCATCGCGAATGCCAAACATATGATCCGTCTGGCCGGTGCGACGCGGCCCGCTCTTGCTGCGCTGCTGTTCGCGCCCGGCCTGCAGCTCGGCGACAACAGACAGCATGTCGTCCAGGCGCTTGTTCTCGACGACCTCGGCGCGATGCACCGATCGCAACGTGTCGAAGGTTTTGTAGGGCAGGACGAAGCTCTGGTGCATGATCTCGAGCCGTCCGTCAGGATAGTCGCAGACAATCACCTTCTGGCCCTCCAATGGCCTGGAAATCTCGGTCGGATCGAGAATGAACAGCACCTTGTCGTAGCGCAGCGTCAGGGATTGCGACAGCGTGCGCACTTCCTTGCGGCACATGGCGCCATCAAGGTTCTCATGGTCGGCCAGCGGCCGGTGCATGTCCTTCGGATTGCGTGGTTGCTTGCCAAAACGCGCGTTAAAATCCGCCCTGAACTCAGGCGCATACGCATTGGCAGCTTCGATCGTATCGATGCCGCGTAGCCGCAATTCCTTTACCAGCCGGTCCTGTAATGTCTGATTGGCACGCTCCACCCGGCCCTTGGCCTGCGGAGTGTTGGCGCAGATAATGTCGATGTTCAGCTCGTAAAGCGCCCGGCCGAACTGCGTCAGACCACTCGTGCGGTCTTTCTCCGATGCATGGGTGGAGCGAAAGACGCCGTGCTTGTCGCTGTAGAAGGCCAGCGGCTTGCCCCATTGCTGCAGATAGGCCTTCGTCGCGTGCAGGTAATCAAAGGTGTTCTCCGATCCGGCGAACCGCAGATGCAACAGCTTGCCGGTGGCGTCGTCGATGTAGACGAGCAGGGCGCATTTGGGGCCGCGGTTCTCGAACCACCAGTGATGCGAGCCGTCGATCTGCACGAGCTCGCCGAAACAATCGCGCCGGCCGCGTGGCTGAAAGACCCGCTTCTTGCGTTCCCGACGCGAAATCCATATCCCGGCCTCCACCATCCATTGGCGCAGCGTCTCCTTGGCCACCGAGATCCGGTGCAGCTCGATCAGCTTCTCGCGCGCCAGCGTCGGACCAAAATCCAGATAACGCTCGCGGATCAGATCCAGCGCCGCATTGCGAAAGTCTTCGCTGTGGCGCCGATTGCTTGGCCGCGACCGCTTCTTCGAAGCCAGGCCGGTCGCACCGGCCCGGTCATAAGCCTGCAGCAGCCGGTGTACCTGGCTTCGACTGAGGCCGAGCAGTTCCGCTGCCTGGACAACGCTCAGGCGTCGATCACGGATCTTCTGGATGACTTCGAGGCGATGCAACTCTTTCTGCGACATGGTGATCATAAAGGACATGACGACTCCGACCGCTCATGGTCTCGACCAGGCTGAAGATCGTCATCCTTGCTCCCAACGTTGGCTCTGACCAGTGCATCGAGAGGCGAGCCTGTCGCATCTCTAACTGGCCCAACTGTCGCATTACTAAATAGCCTCTACAT
>JAGWJK010001238.1 GCA_028865845.1 Rhizobiaceae bacterium | reverse complement strand
CTATAGCGACTCGATGGCACGCATCTCCTTCGTGCTGTTCCTCGTGGTGGCGATGCCGATCGGCATTCACCATGCCTTTGCCGATCCGCAGGTCGGGGCAGGCTTCAAATTCGTGCATTCGGCGTTTACGGCAATCGTCGCGCTGCCGACGCTTTTGACGGTGTTTACGATCTGCGCGTCCGTGGAGATTGCCGGGCGGCTGAGGGGAGGGCGGGGCGCGTTCGGCTGGCTCGTCGCTTTGCCGTGGCGCAATCCTATTATGCTGGCCGTGGCCTTCTCGTTCATCATGCTCGGCTTCGGTGGCGCCGGCGGCCTGATCAACATGAGCTATCAGCTCGATTCGTCGATCCATAACACGCAGTGGATCACCGGCCATTTCCATCTGATTTTCGGCGGCGCGATCGTGATCATGTATTTCGCCATCGCCTACGATCTCTGGCCCCATATCACCGGACGGACGCTCGACAACCTGTCTCTGATGCGCACGCAGCTTTGGCTATGGTTCATTGGCATGATCGTCACGACCTTCCCCTGGCACTATGTCGGCATCCTCGGAATGCCGCGGCGCATGGCGTTCTATGACTATGCAGATCCGGCCCTTGCCGATGAGGCGCTTCCCGTCATCCTCTCGGCCTTCGGTGGCTTCATCCTCGTTATCTCGGCGGTGCTGTTCTTCGTCGTGCTGATCGCCGGCCAGCGCTCACAGAAGGCGGATGCCGGGGAATATGCTTTCAGCGTTGCCGTGCATCCGCCGGTGCGGGTGCCGCTTGCGCTCAACAGCCATGGTCTCTGGATTGCGCTGATGATCGGCCTCACCATCACCAATTACGGCTTCCCGATCATGCAGCTCGCCGTCCGCCAGGACACTTCAGTCCCGGCCGTCTTCGTCGGAGTACAGAAATGACCGAGGAACGGCTTTTTTCGATTGCCAACAGATGGTTCACGACAAGCGTCGGCATCACTGTCGCCGTCTTTCTCGTGTCGGTACTGACAGGCTTCATCCTGCTGCCCTATGCCGAGCCGGGCTCGCGCCTGGGGAGCGTTTGGGATCAGATCTGCAGCGCAGCCGGTTTCCCGGTTCGCAGCTCCGACAGCCAGCCCGTCCCGCCTGATTTCAAGGTCTCGACCGCCGTGATGAATGTGCCGGGCCTCAGCAATCCTCCAAAGGATTCGATCGGGCGCGGGGCGACGCTTGCCCAGCAATGTGCCATCTGCCACGGGCCAACGGGGGTAAGCCGTGCGGATTCGCCGAACCTTGCCGGCCAATATGCCGCGGTCATTTTCAAGCAGCTTCAGGATTTCAAATCCGGCGCCCGCGTCAATGCGGTCATGAGCCCGTTCGCCGTCAACATGAGCGAGCAGGACATGCTCGATCTGGCATCCTACTATTCCTACTTGCCGCGGCTGCCGGCCGCGCATCCGAGGCAATCCGATCCCATCCCGCAGATCGTTCTCAGCGGCGCGCCGCTTCGCGGTATCGCGCCCTGCGGTTCCTGTCATGGCGGTATCGAGAACAAGGCTGGAAGCCCTTGGCTGAACGGGCAATCGGCGACCTATATCCGCAGCCAGCTCGAGGCATTCGCGTCGGGCGCCCGCCGCAACGACACCAGCCAGCAGATGCGCAACATTGCTCGCGCCATGACGCCGGACGAGATCGAGGCAGCGGCGCGCTACTATTCGTCCATCGAGTAATAGTCAGGCGTTCCCGATGCGGGGATCCGGCAGGGACAAAAGTTCGC
>JAGWJK010000139.1 GCA_028865845.1 Rhizobiaceae bacterium | reverse complement strand
ACGGAATCCTTCCCGCTTTTCGGGTTCGAACTGTCGCAATACGAAAAGCTCTTCGAGGAAAAGCTCGACCTTTTCGCCGCCCTGCTCACGAACGAGCCGGTGACCTGGAGGGGAACGATCCGCAAGCCGCTGAACAACCAGCAGGTCTTCCCGACCATCGAGCACGGCCGTCTGAAGACCTGGATCGGCGTCGGCGGCAGTCCGGCATCGGTGGTTCGCGCCGCGCAGTACAATCTTCCGCTGATGCTGGCGATTATCGGCGGTAGCCCGTACCGCTTCCAACCCTACATCGATCTCTATCACAAGGCCTTCGCGCAATTGGGCGGCGAGGTGCAGCCGATCGGCATTCACTCGCCCGGCTATATCGCCGACACCGACGATCAGGCCCGCGAGGAACTGTGGCCGGATTACAAGGCGATGCGCGACCGGATCGGCCGGGAACGTGGCTGGCCGCCGATGACCCGGAACGAATTCGAACAGGAGATCGAGCACGGCTCGCTCTATGTCGGCTCGCCGGAAACGGTCGCCGCCAAGCTGACGCCGGTCATCAAGACACTCGGCATCAACCGCTTCCAACTGAAGTACAGTGCCGGCACGTTGAGCCACGCCAAGCTGATGCGCTGCATCGAGCTCTATGCTCAAAAAGTTATCCCCGCTGTGAGAGCGGGGATAAACGAAAGCGCTTGATACTCAGGCCTATCAGCCGAAGGTGAAAGCGAAGGCCTGGACGCTTGGGTCGAGGAACTTGATCTCGAAGGTGTGATCGGCGACCGGGCCGCTTTGGCGAACAAGCTGATAGAGCCGCTGGCCGGTGACCGTGCCATTGCCATCGGCGTCCGTATCGACGCCATGGCTGTCTCCAGGTGCCTTGCCATCGACCGTGACCTGGAAGCGTACCGGCTTTCCGTCTGCACCGGGACCAAGCACGAGATGCAGGTCGCGAGCATGGAAGCGATAGTAGATGCTGCCATCGCTCGCATTGAGGCTTGCCTGCTGGGCTCCGACCGTCCAGTTGCCGGTAAGGCCCCATTCGTTCAGGCGCGGCGTCGCGGCCGTGTAGGTATAAGGCGCGTCGTTGACGGCATTGTCGCCGGCGAGGAAGTTCTCGGCGCGCATATAACCGACATAGGTTTCCGGCGACTTCACATCAGCCTCGTCGGAGGCTGCTTCGGCGCCCGTCGCCTTCACGTCGACGACATCGCTTGAGACGTTGGTCTTCCCAGCTTCGGCAAGCAGCTGCTGGATGACATGCTCGGATTCATCGTAGCTGCCCTCACCGAAATGGTGATGACGCACGCGGCCCTGCGCATCGATGAAATAATGCGCCGGCCAGTATTCATTGTCGAAGGCGCGCCAGATGGCGTAGTTGTTGTCGACGGCGACGGGGTAGTTGATCTTCAGCTCGCCGATCGCCTTCTTGACGTTGTCGACATTCTTCTCGAACGCAAACTCCGGCGAGTGCACGCCGATGACGACGAGGCCCTGGTCCTTGTATTTTTCCGCCCAAGCACGGACATATGGAATGGCGCGCAGGCAGTTGATGCAGGAATAGGTCCAGAAATCGACGAGCACCACCTTGCCCTTGAGCGATTCGGCCGTCAGCGGCGGCGAATTCAGCCATTGGACGGCACCATCGAAATTCGGCGTGGTCATCTCGACAGGCAACTGATCGGCAGCCGCGGTCTGCGGCTTTGCCTGCATCATCATGGCGTTGGTTCCGCTCATCATCGCCTGATTGCCGGCAGGCGCGTTGCCGTTCATCGCCTGATTATTGCCGCTCATCATCATTTGATTGTTGCCACTCATCATCTGGTTATTGGCGCTCATCATCGCGCCGTCCCCTTTCATGACGACTGATTTCATGGCGTTGCCGTCGTTGTTCATGACAACGGACTTCATGGCGCCACCCTGGGCCTGATCCTGATCGGCACCCGGCTGCGCGTGGAAACGATCGACCAGATCCTGTTCCAGCGACGCCGTGCTGGCGAGAGAAGCCTGCGTGAGGAAACCGGTATCGAGACCGAGCGCGATTGCGAACACGGCAACGAGCACCAGCACGCCGAGGCCGCGGCGCACCCACTCGCCAACGCCGAGCGATTTCTTCATCGTCTGGTAGACGCGCCCGCCGATGATAAGCGCAAGGCAAAGCGATGTCGCGGCACCCAGCGCATAGGCAAGCAGCAGCAGGGTCGTACCCACGCTTGCGCCCTGGAGCGCCGCACCCGTCAGGATCAATCCGAGAACCGGACCGGCGCAAGGCGCCCAGAGCAGGCCGGTCGCAACGCCGAGCAGCAGCGATGCGACGATGGTCGATCCACCGCTCCGGCTGCCGCGATCGGCCGATTGCGACAGCTTCGCGCCGAGCGAAACGAGCGGCCGGGTCAGATAGTCCGAGAGTGCCGGAAAAAGCAGGATGATGCCGAAGACGGCAAGCAGCGCCATCGCGGCATAGCGACCATATTCATTCGCCTCGACCGCCCAGCCGCCACCGACGGCGGCAAGGGTGGCAACGGCAGCGAAGGTCGCCGCCATGCCGATCAGCATCGGCAATGTGCTCTTGAGGAACGGCTGGCCGGCCCTCGCGAAGACGAACGGGAGAACGGGCAGGATGCAGGGACTGACAATGGTCAGCACCCCGCCGAGATAGGCGAGAATGAATAGGATCATAGCTGTTTATCTTCGGCGATTAAGCCGAAACCTCGTGGAATTTCATGGCAATGCCGTTCATGCAGTAACGCAGGCCGGTCGGCTTGGGGCCATCCGGGAAGACATGGCCGAGGTGGCTGCCGCAGCGGCTGCAGTGCACCGCGCTGCGCACCATGCCGTAGGAGCGGTCTTCCGTCGTGCCGACAGCGCCGTCGAGCGGAGCCCAGAAGCTCGGCCAGCCGGTACCGCTATCGAATTTTGTCGTCGAGGAGAACGCATCCAGTTCGCAGCCGGCGCAGGCGAAGTTTCCCTTGCGCTCTTCATGCAGCAGCGGGCTGGAGAAAGGATATTCGGTTCCCTCCTCGCGTAGCACCGCATATTGATCGGAAGTCAGCAGCTTGTGCCACTCGGCATCCGTATGCGTGACTGCGAATTTTTCATCGGCAACGGCTGGCTTCGTGCCCCGAATGAAAAACGGCGCCAGGGCAGCAATACCAGCGCCTGCCAGCAACAATCGTCTTTTCAGCATGTATTTTACTCCCTTTGCTCGGTGGAGATGTAGGCTTCCACTCTCACTACGGAAACGATCGGCATTTTGTTACACAACGAAGCGTGATGCACCGAAATGTGATTGTCCGGTCGATTTTCGCTTCGCAATACGCTCTTTCAGGATTCCGGAACAGAAGCACGGCCGCCGATCATGGTGCCGAAACCCGGCTGCGACCGGCAAGATAGCTAGTTTCTGCACACTACCGCGCATTGCGCCACGCGACAGGATCACCGGCGAAGCGCCAGCCTTGAAGATTGACAATGATAGCCCGCCAAAAGCGGCATTCGGACCCCACGCGTTATATTCAATCGGATATGACGCTACCGACTAACCGGCGACCTCACAAGGATCAGCGCGATAACATTGTCGAGACCCTGACGTTACCACGCGCGGCGCTCGCACCGTAGCGATTGCGTTGACGAAGAAGCTGGAGTAGTATTTGCTACAGGTTCTCATCTCTGTAGCATTTGTTACACCAACACCAAATTGGCATCTCGATCATGGACACGCGACAGCACGAGACCCTGGACAACCGGATCCTCGCATCTCTTGACGGGCTGGCTCCTGCAGAGCAGCGCGTTGCGCGCTTTTTCCTCGATCAAAAGCAGGCGACTTTGCTGAACTCCGCCGCACAGATCGCGCAGCTTGCCGGTGCAAGCGATGCGACGGTGGTCCGGACGGCACGAGCCCTTGGGTTTGAGAGCCTGTCGGCGCTGCGTGCAGCTCTTTTGTCTGAACTGACGGGGACACCTTCCCCCGGCAATCGCCTGGAACGAACCCTTGCCGAAGCTGAGGACAGCGCAGCCGGTGCTCTCCAGCATGTCGTCAGCACACACGAGGCGGCCCTCGAACTGCTACGGCGCCCGGAATTTGCCGCGAGCTTCGGCCGCGCAGTCGATATTCTGGCGACGGCGTCCCGCCGCCATGTCTTCGGCATCGGCCCTTCGGGTGCGATCGCCGACTACGCCAGCCTGCAATTCAATCGCATCGGCCTGCCGACCAACGCGCTTTCCGCATCTGGTATCGCACTGGCCGATCGTCTCCTCTGGTTCGCCAAGGGCGATGCTGTCCTGATGATGGCCTATGCGCCGCTTTACCGCGAAGTCGAGGTCGTTCTGGAACAGGCAAAAAGGCTCGACCTGCCAGTGATCCTGATCAGCGACAATCTCGGTGCCTTCGTTGCCGACAAGGTCGCGGAAATCCTCCCCGTCCCACGCGGCAAGGCCGATCATCTGGCGATGCACGGCGGCACCATGGTGCTGATCGAGGCGATGATCGTCGCCCTCGCTGGGCGCGGCAGGCAAGCTGCGTTCGACAGTCTCGACCAGCTCAGCGGCTTGCGCGGCTCCATCGATAAAGCCTGGAGCAAACGGGGAACCAGGAAGAAGAAATAGAAGATGGCGAAACCCTCGGAGCCCATCCGGCGCCGGACCACTCCAGATCGAATGACGATGTCGACGTTTAGGATGCAAGCATGAACAGCCTCACACCGATACTCTCCACCCTGACCGCCTCCTTTCTCGGCTCTTTCGTCGAGATGGTCGAAGCCTTCACCATCGTCCTCGCAGTTGGAGTGACGCGGAGCTGGCGTCCAGCACTGACGGGAGCGGCGCTTGCCCTCGCTGTGCTTGCCGCACTGGTCCTGATCTTCGGCCCGCTGCTGGCCCTTGTGCCGATCACCGCCTTGCAATTCGTCGTCGGCGTGCTGCTGATCCTTTTCGGCATGCGCTGGCTGCGCAAGGCGATTCTGCGCTCCCTCGGGGTCATCGCGCTGCATGACGAGGAAGCCGCCTTTTCCAAGGAGACGGCCGCGCTGCGACAGCAATCGGGGCATCAAAGCGCTGATTATCTTGCCGGCCTTACCGCCTTCAAAGCCGTGCTGCTCGAAGGAATAGAAGTGGCCTTCATCGTCATCGCTGTCGGCGGCGCGCATGGCCTGACATTCTATGCCGCGCTCGGCGCTGTTGCCGCCTTCGTCATCGTCGCCCTTATCGGCCTGCTGGTTCATCGCCCGCTTGCTACCGTGCCGGAAAACACCCTTAAATTCGTCGTCGGGCTGATGCTGACGAGTTTCGGCATCTACTGGACCGGCGAAGGCATCGGTGTCGATTGGCCGGGTGCCGACCTCTCGCTGATCGCCATTTTCGCGATCGTTGCGATGGTATCCTTCATCACCATCCGCAGCCTGCGCGGCTCCACCAACGAACAGACGACGGGAGCTGCCCGATGAACGTCATCCGTGTCGCCATATCCGAACTCATCGGCATGTTCATCGATGACGGCAGTCTTGCGGCCTTCTCGCTGATCCTGATCGCCGCCGTCGCCGGAGCGGTCAAACTGCTTGCGCTGCCACCGCTGATCGGCGGACTGCTGCTGCTCGTTGGCTGTCTTGTTATTCTCACCGATAGCGTTCGCCGGGCCGTGAAGCGCCGGCAGGCGCGGTGATCTTCTCCGCAAGACGAGGAAGAGCCCGCGTCAGGTTCGAGGGACGACGTGCAGTTGACCTTGCGCTCTCGACAGACGCTTTCGCGGATGCGAAGAAGCAAGCGAGTTTCAGCGCAAATCAAGAGGCGTCCAGATGAGCAGCGCGTATCCCGAGATTTACCTCGTACGGCATGGACAGACGGAGTGGAGCCTGTCCGGCCGCCATACGGGCCGAACCGACATCCCTTTGACGCCAGCCGGTGAAGAGGCGGCCCGCAAGGTCGCGGACCGATTGCCGGTCATCGATTTCGCCGCCGTCTGGTCGAGCCCGTCGCAGCGCGCCAAAAACACCTGCGGCCTGGCCGGCTTCGGCGATGTCCGCATCGTCAAGGACGATCTGGCCGAATGGAACTACGGCGCCTATGAAGGCGTCACCACCAAGGAAATCCTCGCGCAGCGTCCGGGCTGGCAGCTCTTTCGCGACGGCTGCCCGAATGGCGAAACGGCTGCCGACGTCGGCGCCCGCGCCGACAGGATCATTGCCGAGCTGCGGGAAGTGAATGGGCCGATCCTCATCTTTTCGAGCTCGCATTTCCTGCGCGTCTTCGGCGCCCGCTGGCTTGGCCTGCCGCCGGAAGACGGCACCCGCTTCATTCTCGACACCACCAGCATCAGCGTCCTCGGCTATGAGCACGATCTGACCGAGCCGGTTATCCGCCGCTGGAATCAAAACTGATCCGCGCTTCGCCGGCAGAACCGTACCCGGTATGAAAACTCGAGCGGTCCCGCGACCGCTCGAGTTCGTTTTGAATGCCCGCTGCCCAATCTACCAGGCGCTCAATCCCAACAGTTTCTCGCCGAGCGGGGTCAGAACGGCCGTCGTGGCATTGTGCTTTTCCCATTCGCGCGGATCGCCGGGAAACGCGTCGCGCTTCGGGTGATCGCGTTCGCGCCACAGGCGGATGCGCTCCTCGCGCTCGGCGATATTGTCGAACTCGGCCGGGTGCATCGAAATATATTGCGCCATGCGAACGCGGTTTTCCGCATGGTTCGGGCGGACGCCGTGGGCCAGCAGCGAGTTGAAGATCATCAGGTCGCCGGGCTCCATGTCGATATTGACCACCGATAGACCGGTCATGTCGGGATGCATCGGATCGCGATCGGCCGGCTGCGTCTTCTCCCATTCCTCGAAATGCTCGAACAGTTCCGGCACGCATTGAAAGCCGCCGACATCGCCATCCTGCTTCTTCAGGCTCAACACACCCTGCACGCCAATCGGCAACGGCCGGATGGACGTATCGACATCCCAGTGAATGAAGCCGTGCGGGCTTCCCTTGACCTTCTTCGGCGGGTTGAGATTGGCCCGGTCGATCGTCACCCACAGATCTTCGCGATCCCAAATATCGACGAAAGCCCCGTAGATGCGCGGCTCTATGCGATTGTCCCAGAGATACTGGTGATTATAGATCTCCAGCATGCCGGTATTGTTGAGTTCCTTCATCTTGTGATCGCGCCGCTGCGGCGCGTACCAGGTCGAGGGATCGTTGGGGTCCTTCTCGTCAAAGGCCCAAAGCACCTCCGCAAGACGCTCGACGTTCGCAGCCGGCACAGCTTGGCGCACGATCACGTAACCCCTGGTGATCCAATGCTGCCAATCTTCCTCTGACAATACCCGCAGCGGCAGGGTCTTCTTGATCTCTTTCAGTTGCGTCGTCACCGAGGATGCGGTCGGATGAGCATCCCTTTTCAAAGCTGGCTGCATGTAAATCTCCCATCTGGTTCATCCCTGTCGTGTCAGGCGATGATCCTGATGTAGCGGCGAAACGGCTCGGCGTGTTGCGTCGCTCTGGCCAGTTCTGATACTATTCAGGCGTCAATATAAAATCAGGCGCTCTATGAGACCCTATCTTGAGATATTGCCTCGCTCGCCGGAGTCGTCCTGCAGCATGCTCAACCGCCGGCTCGACGATGCCATTCCCTTCCAGTGGCATCATCATCCCGAATTCGAACTCACGCTGACGCTCAACTCGATCGGCCAGCGTTTCATCGGCGACCACAGCGGTGAATATGGCGAATGCGATCTCGTGCTGGTTGGGCCGAACCTGCCGCATACATGGGCCTCGCGCGCCAAGATCGACAGCGACAAGCCGCATATCGCCCTGGTGCTGTGGTTCGATCGCGAATGGCTGCTGCGAATGATCGCCGGGGCGGTCGAATTCCGTGCGCTCGAAGCCATGTTGCTGCGTGCCGACGGTGGGCTGCAATTCTCGCCGACGACCGCGATGGCGCTGCGCCCGGAATTCGAAGCCATCTTCGAAAAGCCTCCTGCCGAACGCCTGCTATCGTTGCTGGGCATACTGGCAAGAATTGCCGACGACCGGCAGGCGGTTGCTTTGTCGACTGCGCCAGGCCGACAACCCGAACTGAAGGAAAGCCGCGAACGCATCGACCGCGTGCTGACGCATATGCATCTTCACTATGCGCGCGCCCTCAGCCTGGATGAACTCGCCGACATCGCGGCACTCAGCGTTTCCGGACTGCACCGGATGTTTCGCAGGCACACCGGCACATCCGTGTCCGACTACCTGATGCGAATGCGGATTGGCGACGCCTGTGCGCGCCTGTCCTCCACCAGCCAGCCGATCCATCACGTCAGCGACGCCGTCGGCTACAGCTCGCTTGCCAACTTCAACCGGCAATTCAAGGCGTTGAAAAACATGACGCCCCGGGAGTACCGAAAATTGTTCCTCAGGCAATAAGCGCCGGAACGAGGCATTTGGCGATCCTCGCCGCTGCGGCATCGGCCGCCTCGGGCGCCATGCGCGCGATGCCGAACAACAATCCCGGCCGGGATGGACCGAGATGAAAGGACGACAGAGGG
>JAGWJK010001237.1 GCA_028865845.1 Rhizobiaceae bacterium | reverse complement strand
GATGGAGTTGTTACGAGCTGCCAGTACATCCGTGGTCAGCGCCGCATACCATCTCGATCATGCCAATCTGAGTTTGCTGATCGAGCTGCGGCCCATGCCGTCCTGCTCGATTTCGAAAATCAGTTTCTGACCCTTCCTCAGCGTCTCCAAGCCTGACTTCGCAACAATTTTCGCGTGTATGAAAATCGCGATACTGCTGTCGGTCGGCTGGATGAAGCCGTAGCCTTTTTCCAGGTCGAAATTCTTGACGATGCCGTTGAACATGCTCTCCCCCTAAATTGCACGGAAATATGCCGGCGATTTTGCCGTCATATCGAAAACCATGCGGTTGAGGAGATCGGCGGGTCGAGTACCTCTGACGCCGCGAAGAGCCAAGCTGCCCAAAACGAAAGAAACAACTACAAGGTGATTAAGGCTTATTTGCGACGGCAAGTGGAGTCCGGATTCAAATCGGCACTTTCTGCTCGATCCGCCAGGGAATGCGATCATTGAAATCGGGTTCGCCCATCAAAATTGTATCCGACTGAAAGAAGGGTAAATTTTCCTTCAGCGCGCGATTTTTTTGGCATGTCGCCGGTTGCCCTTCCCTGCGTCCCCTCCTATGTTCCCGATCACCTGCCGACGCAATCTATTGCCAAGAGGAGATATGACCATGGCTTTCGAATTGCCTGAACTTCCCTACGATTACGAAGCACTTTCCCCCTTCATGTCGCGCGAGACTCTCGAGTATCACCACGACAAGCATCATAAGGCCTATGTCGACAACGGCAACAAGCTCGCAGCCGAGGCAGGTCTTGCCGATCTGTCCCTGGAAGAGATCGTGAAGAAGTCCTTCGGCACCAATGCCGGCCTCTTCAACAATGCCGCGCAGCATTACAACCACGTCCATTTCTGGAAGTGGATGAAGAAGGGCGGCGGCGGCAACAAGCTGCCGGGCAAGCTCGAAACCGCATTTGCTTCCGACCTCGGCGGCTATGACAAGTTTAAGGCTGATTTCGCCGCTGCCGGCGCAACCCAGTTCGGTTCCGGCTGGGCCTGGGTTTCCGTCAAGGACGGCAAGCTCGAAATCTCCAAGACCCCGAACGGCGAAAACCCGCTCGTACACGGCGCGACCCCGATCCTCGGTGTCGACGTATGGGAGCACTCCTACTACATCGACTACCGCAACCTGCGCCCGAAGTATCTCGAAGCCTTCATCGACAGCCTGATCAACTGGGACTACGTCCTGGAGCGCTACGAAGCCGCTACCAAGTAAGCCCGGCCTTACGGGCCTGGTCTTACCGGCTGGTTTTCGCACCCGGCGCTCCACGAGCGTCGGGTGTTTTCGTCTCCGCCACTCGCAATCCCCGAATTCGCAAACGATCCCTGACGAGGCAGCATGTCGTCTTCTTCCGCTGATGCTCCGCTCTTCCGCTTCGGCGTGATCGCCGATCCGCAATATGCCGCGATCGAGCCCAACCTCACGCTCGACCGCTATCCCGCAAAAAGTCTCGGCAAGATCGAGGAGGCGATCGCCGAATTCAACCGGCACGATCTCGCCTTCGTCGTCACGCTCGGCGACATCGTCGATGGGCTTTGGGAGAGCTTCGACGCCGTCCTGCCGGTCTACCGGACCTTGCGGCACCAGCATCATTTCCTGCTCGGCAATCACGACTTCGCCGTGGGTGCCGAGCATCTCGGTGGAGTTGCGGCCCGCGTCGGCATGCCCGCTTCTTATTATGATTTCAGCCATGCCGGCCATCG
>JAGWJK010001236.1 GCA_028865845.1 Rhizobiaceae bacterium | reverse complement strand
TCCCCGAGCCAGTCTCGGATCGAATCCATTGCTGAAGGAGTGTTCTATGTCTTCCATTCTGGAGTTGACCAGCATGTCGCGCCGTTCCCTGCTGCAAGGTCTCAGCGCCACCGCCGCATTGATCGTGCTGCACCCGTTTGCTGCGCGTGCGGCCAGCAATCAGGCGCATCTGCGATTGATGGAAACGACCGACATTCACGTGAACGTCTTCCCTTACGACTACTACGCCGACAAGCCGAACGACACGATGGGCCTGACGCGCACGGCAACGATCATCGACAATATCCGCGCCGAGGCCACCAACTCGCTCCTCATCGACAACGGCGACGTGCTGCAGGGCAATCCGATGGGCGATTACATGGCCTATCAGCACGGGATGAAGGACGGCGACGTCCATCCGGTGATCAAGGCCATGAACGTGCTCGGCTATGAAGTCGGCACGCTCGGCAATCACGAGTTCAATTACGGCCTCGACTTCATGTTCAAGGTTCTCGGCGGCGCGAACTTCCCGTTCGTCTGCGCCAACCTGACCAAGGGCCAGCTTGCCTCCGACCCGAAGAACGACGACCTGTTTTTCAAGCCGTATCTGATCCTCGACAAGAAGATCAAGGACGGTGCCGGCAACGAGAACACCATCAAGATCGGCTTCATCGGCTTCGTACCGCCGCAGATCATGCTCTGGGATATCAAGAACCTCGAGGGCAAGGCGCAGACGCGCGATATCGTCGAGGCGGCCAAGGCCTGGGTACCGGTGATGAAGGAGGAAGGCGCCGATATCGTGATCGCGCTTTCGCATTCCGGCATCGACGGTTCCGGCCCGTCCGACAAGATGGAAAATGCTTCGCTCTACGTTGCCGCCGTCGACGGCATCGACGCGATCTTCACCGGCCACCAGCATCTCGTCTTCCCCGGCCCGAAGACCTGGGACGGCATCAAGAACGCTGATCCCGTGAAGGGCACGCTGCAAGGCAAGCCCGCCGTTATGGCCGGCTTCTGGGGTTCGCATCTCGGCCTTATCGACCTTTTGCTGGAAAAGGACGGCAACAGCTGGAAGATCGTCGACTTCACCTCCGAGGCGCGGCCGATCTATCATCGCGACGACAAGAAGAAGATCATCGCCGATGTCGGCGACAAGAAGGAAGTCGTGGAAGCCGCCAAGGCCGAGCATGAAGCCACGCTCGCCTATGTCCGCACCCCCGTCGGCAAGACCTCCGCGCCGCTCTATTCCTATTTCGCGCTCGTCGCCGACGATCCGTCGGTCCAGGTCGTCAGCCAGGCGCAGACCTGGTACATCAAGGACATGCTGAAGGAGACGCAGTACAAGGATCTTCCTGTCCTCTCGGCAGCAGCTCCCTTCAAGTGCGGCGGCCGCAACGGCGTCGATTACTACACCGACGTTCCCGCCGGCGACATCGCTATCAAGAACGTCGCCGACCTCTATCTCTACCCGAACACGGTGCAGGCGGTCGTCATCAACGGCGCACAGGTCAAGAACTGGCTGGAAATGTCGGCAGCGATGTTCAACCAGATCCAGCCTGGCTCGAAGGATGCGCCGCTTCTGAACGACAGTTTCCCGTCGTTCAATTTCGACGTCATCGACGGTGTCACCTACCAGATCGACATATCGCAGCCCCGCCGCTTCGGTGATGACGGCAAGCTTCTCAACGCGGATGCCAACCGCATTGAGAACCTGCAGTTCGACGGCAAGCCGATCGACCCAGCGCAGAAATTCCTTGTCGTCAG
>JAGWJK010001235.1 GCA_028865845.1 Rhizobiaceae bacterium | reverse complement strand
ACCCGTGCAACGCGCGCTTCAGACCTTGGAAAGCGAAGGACTGGTGCATCGCTTCAACGGACGCGGATATCTCGTCGGCCCTGCCGGAAAGGGTATCGAACCCAACCGCACCGACATCAAGACTCTTGGCCTGACGATCCCGCGCCATGCCGACGAGGCGCTGCAAAGCCGCGCCTCCTGGGAGCGGATCTACAACACAGTCGAAGCCGATGTCGCAGGCTGTGTCGTCTTCGGGCAATACCGCATTATCGAAATCGAACTTGCCGACCATTTCAATGTCAGCCGTACTGTGGTCCGCGATGTACTCACCCGCCTGCGCGAACGCGGCCTCGTTCGCAAGAACCAATCGTCCCACTGGATTGCTGGCCCTCTCACCGCCCAGATGATCAAGGATCATTATGGCCTGCGCGTGATGCTCGAGCCGCAATCCCTGGTCGCTGGTGCGAGCCGCGTTGACCGAACAAGACTGCACGACCTGTACTTGCGTCTCTCCGACCTCGAACGGCTGGAACCGGCGGATCATCTCGCCGCCCTCGAAACCGTCCACGCAGACTTTATCGATATCTGCATCCTGGCAACACCGAACGAACGGCTGAAGGAATCGATCCGAAACAATCTGCTTCCGGTGACGGCCACGGAGCGATTGCTGCGGCACCTCGGCCTGCCGGGCGATCCTGCCATCATTACAGAACTGCGCCTGATAGCGGAATTGCTGTTGCGCGGCGCCATCAAGGCCGCCGCTGCCATGATGGAGAACCATCTGGAGGCTTCCGTCGACCGCACTATCGCGCAGATGAAGATCGTCGCCATCATTCCCGGCCCAAGCGTCACCGCTGCCTACCTCACCCGTGTCCTCGAATGAGAGGCAGACGGCACCCACACTGTATGCTGTGTGTGGGGACGCTTGGATCGGAAAGGCGGTCATCCGCTGATCCTTTACGCCAGCGCGGTACGGAGGCGTGCGATCAGCGCCTGCCGATCCGCACGCGCCGTCAGCGCCTGATCCATCGTCACCTCCACGAATTGCGTCGGTGTATGCGGCTGCAGCTGCGCAATCAGATCCATATCGGCTGAAATCACGGTGCCGAGCATAAAATAGCCGCCGCCAGAGACGGCGTCGCGATGAAGGATGATCGGCTCCGTCCCACCCGGCACCTGGATCGAACCGTAGGGATAGCAGCTGTCGACTATATTAGATGGATCCGATCCGGCGCCAAAAGGCTGCTTGCGCCCGACGAATTCCAGCTTGCGGCCACCACGGAAGCGATAGCCCATGCGGTCCGCTTCCGGCGCCACCTTCCACTGGTCGGTAAAGAAGCTGCCCTTTGCTTCCTCCGTCAGGCGATCCCAGTAGAGCCCGGGCAGCACGCGGAGCTCCGCCGGCATGCCGGGTTTCCGGCGCAGGTCCTCACTGACCGACCGGCCCTCGGTTTCAAGAGAGCCGGCACCGACCGGAAGTTCATCGCCAACGGCGATGGCCCTGCCCTTATAGCCGCCAAGTGCACCGATGACGTAGGTCGATCGGCTGCCAAGTGCCTCCGGCACATCGATACCGCCCGACACGGCGATGCAAATCCGCGCGCCGGATTTCAGAAAGTCGAAGCTTACGGTCTGGCCCGCCCTGACCTTGAGCGCCGTCCATCCCGGCTGAACCTCGCCGTCGATCCTGACGGGCATGTCGGCGCCGGTAACCGCGATCAACGCATCATCGAGAAATTCGAGCTTCGGCCCCATGAAGACGGCT
>JAGWJK010001234.1 GCA_028865845.1 Rhizobiaceae bacterium | reverse complement strand
GAAGCAAGCCCGTTTTGGCGACTCGCTGTCAAAAGAACGACAATCCGGCATTCATCGTCATTCCGCTTCTTTCGCCAAGCGAGAAGTCGTCATAGGTTGGCGCGACTGATTTTCAGAAAGGCCGCGCATATGACCACCCATCATTTCACCCCCACCAGCTATCACAATGTCATCGGCTCTCTTTCGCCGGCCCTGCATGTCGCCGACGGCGATACGGTCGTCACGCAGACGCTCGATGCCGCCGGCTATGACAAGGACGGCAGCCGGCCGGCGTTTGGCCCGAACCCGATGAATGGCCCCATCTTCGTCGAAGGTGCGGAGCCGGGCGATTCCCTGAAGGTCGAAATTCTCGGCATGGTGCCGACGCGCGATACCGGCTTCACCAAGAGCGTCGTCGCCGGCAACGTCGTCGACCCGGAAGACGTGCGCACACTGCCGCCGATCGAACGCGTCTACTGGCGGATCGATCGCGAGAGGTCGACGGCGCAGCTTGCAGAGCCGGTGGCCGGTCTCGAGAACCTCGTGCTGCCGCTGTCTCCGATGATCGGCTGCTTCGGCGTTGCCCCATCGCTTGGGCAGGCCATATCCACTGCAACCAGCGGCGAATTCGGCGGCAATATGGACTACCGGCTGCTTGGCCCCGGCACGACCATCTGGTTCCCGGTCTCTGCGCCCGGCGCCCTCTTCTTCCTCGGCGATTGCCATGCAGTTCAGGGCGATGGCGAGATTGTCGGAACCGGCATCGAGACGACGTTCGAAGTGACGGTACGCCTGACGGTCGAAAAGAAAAAGACGATCACCTGGCCCCGCGGCGAGACGGCGGACGATATTTTCACGATCGGCAATGCACGGCCGCTTGATCAGGCGCTGCAGCATGCGACCAGCGAGATGCTGCGCTGGCTCGGCACCGACTATGGTCTCGACAAGACGGCTGCCAGCCATCTGCTCGGCCAGGTCGTTCGCTACGACGTGGGCAATGTCTTCGATCCGGCCTATACGATGGCCTGCCGTGTCGCAAAGACTTGGCTGACGAAGCGATAAGTTCGTCGGCTTCCGTGCGCTGCGGCGACGGCACCTGCGTCGATCATCCGGCGTCCAGTGATTGGTCCCGGCGCTGCCGCATGACATTCATCTCCCGGCGTTCCTGCGCCATGCTGCTGACTGCAGCGCGCAATTGCGGATGCCGGGACATGAAAAGATTGAAATCGCGCCGCTCCAACACCAGCAACTGACAGAAATCGACGGCGACGACGTCGGCCGTGCGACGCGCGCCGGTCAGAAGCGCCATCTCGCCGAAGAACGAGCCGGCGCCGAGCGGCACTTCGTCGTCCTCGAGCTTCACCTCGACGGCGCCTGAGGAAATGAAATACATGCTGTCGCCACGATCACCGGTGCGGATGACACGATCGCCCGGCGATGCCGAGCGGGGTCGAAACAGCAACAGAAGTTCTTCCTGGGCGTTTTCGTCGACAGCGGCGAAAAGCGGAAAAGTCTCGGTTAGTTGCTCGATTTCCAGGTGATGTTGCCGATTGCGCTCCTCGCGCTGCGCGCCGATGACGGACAATTCACGGCAAAGGTGGTCGTGTCTTGCCATGCCATAGCTGTGTTCCAGGCGCGGCCAACGGGCAAAAACGAGTTTCTGCAGCTTTTCGATGCCGGCGAAAACCAGCGGGTTGAGGGTGATCGACAGGATCGCACCGGCGAGGATCAGATCCTGACCTTCGCGCGACATCAATCCGAGCGAAAT
>JAGWJK010000138.1 GCA_028865845.1 Rhizobiaceae bacterium | reverse complement strand
GTCGTATGGTCTGACACGTTGGAAGAACAGGATCACGATCTGGTTCATCCCCAGCCCCAGCAGGAACGAGAACCCGGCGGCAACGCACGTATGTCGGACATGTAACCGGTCGCGGACGGACCACCATTGCAACGCCACGAAGAACACGAGCAGTGGCACGCCATATTGGGTTATGGCGACGACAGTCTTGTCCAAAATGCCGGCTGATCCCGCCCAGCTGTTGATCCAACGCGTGATGATGAAGTCCATGTTATTGCCTTTGCTTGAAGAGGGAATTCAGCGCCTCACGAAGAAGCCGGGTCGAATAGGCTCGTGCCGCGGCCCTCTCGCTGTCGGAAAGCCCGAGTTCGTCGCAGCGTGCGTCGACGAGCTTGCGCATCACCGCAAACGTGCCGGAGCCAGTCAGTGTATTGTTGTTTACGAAAAGACAGCGGGAAGGGACGGAGATGAGTTGGAGAACAAGCCGTCGTCCACGGTCTTCATCGGCGTTCGGTGGAGTTTCGGTCGTGGAGGGCAGCTCATTTTCAAAGAGTTCTGGCATCGTTTTATTCCGAGCGCGGATACGGGCGCGGCCATGTCGCATCGTGTCCGGATCATCGGTAGCAGCATGGCGCATCGCCGTCGTTACGGCCGCAATGAGAGACGATGGACGGGAAAAATTAGGACAGACTTAGACGCATCGCGAGCGAGTCGCGCCAAAACTCGCTCGCGTATAAGTCGGAGCTAAGTTTCGAAAGCCATGTTTGAGACAAACAATGTCTCGGGAATTCAACATGGCCATTGATTGGTTGCATAAAGACGACATCACCGGGCGCGGGATCGAACACGTCAGCGAAATCGATCGGCAGTCTTCACGGACCGCCGATCGGTCAGGTTGGATCATCTCGCTTCTGGAAATTCTGATGGCTGTAGCTGCAGCTTTTGTGATCGCATGGTTTCTGGTCACCATACCCGACTTTGGATGAACCGCCGCCAACATCTAGGGTAGGCGGGTTGTCGCTCCGGCCTCTAATCATCGCCCGACTGCTTGGCTCGCGCGATTGATCGCAGGGCCTATAGCGGTTTCCGGCTCATCCCCGGTAAAGATGGTTAGAGAAACAACCTACGCAAATCTTTATTCGACAGGGCGCTTCCACATGGCGTTGGTAGCGCCCTGTCGAGATCTTTTTTGCGAGGCGCGACACGCAGATGACTTGGTGGCCCCACGGATGTGATCATGCCTTCCATGCATCCGCCAGCGCATCATGCGCTGGCGGACATAAGGTTGGCGGCACGTGCGTTGCGTTCGCACGCGGTCTGGAAAACTGCTCACACGTCGCAGAATGGGGTGCGATTCTTAGACGAGACTTAGAGTTTTTGGCGCCCTCCTAATTCTGCGCTAAATTTTCGATGCGAATGGCTCAACGATGAACACGCCCGAGGCTTGGCATAGATGAGAATTCTCGTTGTGGAAGACGATACGATGCTTGCATACGGCCTGCAGCGGGCCCTCTCCGATGTCGGCATGTCGGTGGATTGGATCGCCGATGGCAAGCTTGCGGAAGAGGCCATCAGGAGCGACAGTCATGCTGCCGTGCTGCTGGACCTGTCTTTGCCGGCTCCCGATGGACTGACATTGTTGCGGGATGCGCGCGGGCGTGGCGCGGCCGTTCCGATCGTCATCATCACCGCCCGCGACGATCTCGAGACGCGCCTCAAGGGCCTTGATCTTGGCGCCGACGACTTCGTTCTGAAACCATTCGAGCCATCCGAGATCATTGCGCGATTGCGGGCAGTGATCCGGCGACGCTCCGGTTTTGCCACTTCCAGGATCGGAACGTCGAACGTTGTGCTCGATCTTGCATCCCGCGAGCTTTCGTATAGCGGAACAACCGAAGTCCTGTCGCATCGCGAGTTTGCCCTGATGCGGGCTCTCCTCGAACGCCCCGGCATTATCCTTTCGAGGTCCCAGCTTGAGGAAAAGATCTACGGTTGGGGCCAGGAGGTGGAGAGCAACGCCGTCGAGGTCCTGATCTTTTACATCCGGCGGCGCTTCGACAAACAGATCATTCGCAACGTCCGTGGCGCAGGCTGGATGATCCCGAAGACATGATATCGCTGCGGACCGCGACTGCGAGCTCGCTCGCCATTCTTTTCACCGGCATAGCGATTGTCGTCGGCGCCACCTCATATTTTTCCACTATGCGGGAAAGCGGGGATTTTCTTGATCTGCAACAACGGCAGATCGCTCGCTACGTCGGAGATCTTACCTTCATCGCGCCGGGCGAGGCGGCGTTGCCGCCACACGACAGCGAAGACGATTACGTTATAGAGGTGACCTATACGGATGGTCGTCCTTCGAAAACATCCGATTCCTCTGTCGTCATTCCGGATCAGCCGGCCACCGGCTTCTCCGATTTCTCGGACGGACGCGGTGAATGGCGCGTATTCTCCCTGGTGACGCCTGAGCGTACCGTGCAGGTTGCCCAGCAGGTCGTTGTCCGTCGGGAGCTCGCCGCTGACGCCGCGGCGCGGGCGATACTGCCGTTCCTCGTCGCGATCCCGCTTTCGTGGTTACTCGTGGCGCTCGTTACTAGCCGCATCTTTCGCAATCTCGAACGGCTTGGGGACGAGATCGCTCACAAAGCCACGACCAAGGCTGTACCGCTCGATCTTGCCAACATGCCGAGGGAGGTTTGGCCATTCGTGCGCTCTATGAACGAGCTTATTTCCCGCCTCGGCATTGCCCTGCGCCGCCAGCAGATGTTCCTGTCGGACGCCGCGCATGAGCTGCGCACGCCATTGTCTGCATTGACGCTGCAGATCGGCAACCTCTCGCAAAATCGGGGTGCCGATCTCGAAGAGCGTCTGGCAGATCTTCGAGCCGGTGCTAGGCGGGTGTCCGCACTGACTGACAAGCTGCTGAAGATCAGCCGATACGAAGGGCAGCAAGCCGTGTCGCCGCCGGCATGGCTCGACCTGTCGGACGTCGTAAAGGATGTGGTGTCAACGCTTCTCGCGTCAGCGGAAGACAAGCAAATTGATCTCGGCTTTTCGGGCCTGGCTGAAGATGCCCGCGTTTTCGTGGACCTCGACGACCTTCGGACGCTATGCGAGGCGCTTATCGACAACGCGGTTCGCTATAGCCGCCATGGCGGCTCCGTGGATATGACCGTAACAGGAGGCATGTCTCCCTCGCTGACGATAGCAGACGACGGTCCGGGTGTTGCGCCCGAGGAGTTGCCTCGATTGACGGAACGCTTCTTCCGCGGCTCGTCTGGCGGCGAGGGAACGGGTCTCGGGCTCGCGATCGTCCAGGCAATATGCGTCCGGCATAGCCTCTCCCTGGACCTGCAGAATCGCGAAGGGGGCGGTTTTCTGGTTCGCGTCGGCTTTCCGTCGCCTGCAATCCAAGATCGTCTTCGATGAAGAAACGCAGAATGCTTCAGATGGCTGTCAGCTAATCGGCGCATCCGTATCCGCAAAATCGGAGTGATGATTTGCGGATACTGCTGATCGAAGACGACGCTCTGTTCGGTGACGCCTTGAAGGAACATCTCGGGTCGGCGGGATGGGCGATCACCTGGGTGTCCAGCTTCAAGACAGCCGTGCAGGCGTTGCAACGCTCGACATTCGATCTCGTCTGTCTCGATCGGCGGCTGCCCGACGGCGATGGCTTCGACATTCTGCGCCAGCGGCTGGCAAAATGCCCGATCATTGTCTTGTCGGCATTCAATCAGCCTTCCGATCATATCGAAAGCAAGCGTCTCGGCGCATCGGACTATCTGGGCAAGCCCATAAACCTCGATGTGGTCGTCCGCCGTATCGAGGCGCTTGTCGCATCCGCTCGAATTCCCTCCCCATGACGCTGCGTTCGAGCGGAATTCCCTTGCGACCTGAGATCCGCCGAAAGCCTTCAGGTGTTCGTCAGCCAAGTCCGGCATTTGATGGATCCATCAGATGGGACCTTTGGAAAAAGCATGATTCAGGTTCGTTTTCGCCGGCTTTTGATGGCTTTTGCTGCAGCTGTCGGGTTGTTTGGCGTCAGCTGCGGTGCGTATGCGGGATATCTGCAACTCAGCGGCAACTTTCATCCGGTGATCGAGGGCGAGCTGTATCGCTCGGCGCAGCCAACCGCCGATGAACTTGCCACCTACGTTCGCGATCACGGAATTAAGACCGTGATCAACCTGCGCGGCTCTCATCCGGGGAAGTCCTGGTATGATGATGAACTGGCCATGGCGCAGGGGCTTGGTGTCAGGCACATCGACTTCCGACTGTCGTCTTCCAAAGTCGTCCCCGTGCAGAAGATTGATGAGCTCGTGGAGATGATGGCCTCCGCTCCGAAACCTATCCTCATCCATTGTCAGGCCGGTGCCGACAGAAGTGGACTGGCCGCTGCGCTGTTCCTGCGCAAGATCGCCGGCATGGACGAGCATAAAGCTGAAGGCCAGTTATCTTTCTATTATGGGCATGTCGGTATCCCGGTCGTTTCCGCCGCCTATGCGATGGATCAGAGTTGGGAGAACATGGAAGCGCGAGACAGAACGCAGGCCAAGGCGGAGCTTGCCGCCGAACCAGTCGTGCGTTGATTGTCCGTCGGACGCGCTGTCGCCGGTTCTTCACGGCGGCGGATGACGGTGTCGCTGCTCCCTACGCTCGATTCCGAAACCGTTTTGCCGAAAGTCGGATGACGCCGCGGTTCTGCCTTTTACGATCACCGCGCCTTGGCCGATCGAAACTTTTGAAGTGGGATCAAGTATTTGCTGCGTGACCTACCCGCGGATGACGCGTCGGAACAACTGCCGGTCAGACATCTGCCGTCGCGGCTCTTTCCCGTTAGTTTGATTGCCACGCTACTCGACCTCTTGATATTCGTCGCGTTGCGGAGCCGGAACGTCGATGTCGTCGCGGCCCATGTCTACGGTTTTGCGGCGGCGACTTTGTTCGGCGCGGTATACCTTGCCAGGATGCGATCGTCCGATGAGCCTGACGCGGTTCGTCCGGGTAGTGTCATCTGGCCGAGTTTTGCTCTCGTGCAGGTGCTTGCCTTGGCGATCAGAGGAGGGGTGTTCGCTGCGCTGTTTTTTTCGCTGCAGCTTTCGCCTGCCATCGCGATCGTACCCGCCATCCTTGCCGGAGCCGCCATAAGCTATTGCGGTCAGGCCTGGATCATTTGGCAGCGCCCCTTCGCTACGGAGGGGCCGACGATGCTGGTTGCCGGAGCAATCGCCAGCCTTGTCGTCTTGAGGCTGCTGTTCCTGGGGCAGATCGATCTGCTTCCCGAGGAGGCATACTATTGGAACTACTCCAGGCATCTCGACATCGGCTATCTGGACCATCCGCCGATGGTGGCTTGGATCATCTGGATCGGAACGTGGCTCTTCGGCACCAATGAGTTCGGTGTCCGCGTCGGCGCGTTTTTCGCTTGGCTCGCCACTGCAATCTTTGCGGCCTTGCTGACGCGGAATCTGTTCGGAAACCGCGCTGCACTTATCTCCTGCCTGCTGATCTCGGTCATGCCATTCTATTTTCTCTCCGGCTTTCTGATGTTGCCGGATGCGCCCCTAACCGCAGCTTGGGCCGGAACGCTTTTTTTCCTCGAACGGGCGCTGATTGGAAACAAGCGCGCCGCATGGCTCGGAGCAGGTCTCTGCTTCGGCCTCGGCATGCTGTCGAAATACACTATCGCTCTTCTTGGCCCTGCAGCGTTGCTGTTCATGCTCCTCGATCCCCGGGCGAGGCGATGGCTGATGCGTCCGGAACCTTATGTCGCTGCCTTGATTGCGACTGCGCTGTTTTCTCCCGTGATATATTGGAATGCCACGCACGATTGGATGTCATTCGCATTTCAAGGCTCGCGTCGGCTTGAAGAGGCGCATCATTTCTCGCTGCCTGTGCTGATCGGCTACGCGGCGATCGTCCTCACACCGACCGGGCTCCTGGCAGCTCTCATCTTAATCGCGTCGAGTACCGTTACCGTCTTCTCGCCGGCCAGATTTCGAGACAGCAAGCTGCTGTTTTCTGTTGTTTTTACGCTCGTGCCCCTGTCTGTGTTTGTCGCGTTCAGCCTGTTTCATGAAAACAAGCCGAACTGGACAGGCCCCCTCTGGCTAGCCATTCTTCCCGTCTTGGCCGACCGGTTTATAGGGCAGGCGGGGAAAGAGACATGGATCGCCCGCCGCCTCAAAGCGGCAGGGCCACTGACAATCGGCATCACGATCGCCGTGTTCGCCCTGATGTTCCACTATATCGCGCTGGGTTTTCCAGGTGTCGGCCACCGGCACAATATCCGCACCCTGCCGATCGCCTGGGATGAGTTCGGCGATGCGGTCGCGGATATTGAAAAGACTGTCGAAAGCCAAAGCGACAAGCCGGTCGTGCTGGTTGGCATGGATCAATATTTTGTGGCGAGCGAGATGGCCTTCTACGTCCGGCCAGGAGGTATTCATGCGCCCAATTCCATTGGCCGAGGCGCAGTTGGCGGCGGCGGGCTGATGTATGATATCTGGTTTCCTGCCGATCGTTCGAATGGGAATACGGCCCTGATGATCTCTTTGGGCAAGGGAGAGCTCGAACGAAAGGATCTCGCCGACCGGTTCTCCCAGATGACCGACATCCGCGAACAGGTCGTCGAAAAGAGGGGCGTTGCCATCGGAAAGTTCTACTATCGCATCGGTTATGATCTGCGGAGTTGTGCTTCGACCGCGACATCCTGCGGGCCTTCCGAGATCGACTGAGCTTTCCCCGCCTCTCTTGGTAAGGCCATTGCAACGCCAGAGTTCAGTATCCTGTCAGGGTTTCCTGAAATGGTGCGCCCGTCGATAGTCGTTCAGGCGTCATGGCGAGCCAACGGACGACGAAGATTCGCTGAATGATTTGAACTTCCGCGCCGACATTATTGCGGCCACACGGTTGCGTTCCGTGTCCCTGGACCAAGGTCCTTCGCGAACTCGTCGATCAACTCGCCCTTCCTCGTCAAGGAAACATGAGACGCATATGAGTTCACACGGTTCTGCTTCGCTTACCAATAGAGCGAAGAAATTGACAGTTATAGATGGTGGCGGCTCGCCGGGCCCGGAGCTTTCGATCGTCATTCCGACATTCAACGAACGGGACAACATCGTCCCGTTGATCGAGCGCCTCCGGACGGCGCTCCGCAATATCGCTTGGGAGGTCATATTCGTCGACGACGATTCCGTGGACAAGACCCTCGACGTCGTCCGTGATCTCTCGATTCGCGACCGGCGTATTCGCGGCATTCGCCGCATCAACCGACGTGGGCTCGCCGGCGCTTGTGTCGAGGGAATCCTGTCGAGTTCCGCCCCGATTGTCGCGGTGATGGATGCGGATCTCCAGCACGACGAGACGCGGCTTGCGGAAATGCTTGAAATCATCCGCCGCGACGAGGGCGATCTGGTCGTCGCAACCAGATACGGCGATGAGGGATCGGCCGACGGCGCGCTCACATCCATACGCAGTGCCGGAAGCCGGGTTGCGATCCGGGCGGCTCAAAGGCTGCTGCACGTCGAGACGACCGATCCGATGAGTGGTTTCTTCATGGTCAGGCGATGGATCGTGGAAAAGGCGGCACCCAAACTCTCGCAACAAGGGTTCAAGATCCTGCTTGATCTCATCGCATCATCGCCCCGCTCGGTGAGAATAGCCGAGATCCCCTATGTGTTTCGTCCGAGGATTCACGGCGAGAGCAAGATGGACGCTGCCGTCGTCACGGAATATTTGGGTCTGCTGGTTTCGAAATGGTCCGGCGATCTCATTTCGGGCCGTATCGCGCTCTTCGGCATGGTCGGATCGAGTGGTGTCGTCCTGCATCTTGCCGTCCTGCGCCTGTTGCTGCTGCAGGGCGCAACGTTTTCAATTGCCCAGCTCGGAGCGATGCTGGTCGCAATGGTGTCGAACTATACGCTCAACAATACATTGACCTATCGGGATCGACGTCGGCGAGGCTGGCAGCTTCTCACCGGGCTTGTGCTCTTTTCCTTGCTCTGCAGTGTGGGGATACTGGCGGGTGTCGGCGTCTCTTCCCTGTTCTACGGCAATAAATCGCAATGGTGGCTCGCGGGCCTGGCCGGAGCGGTCATCGGTGCCGCCTGGAATTACATCACCAATTCCCTGATCACGTGGCGTCATGCTCGATAACACGACGTGGTCCGCGTCGCGGACCGATGGTGGTGTTGCTCTCGCGGTTGCCACACTGACCCTTTTCAGATTGCTGACAATGTCACACATAGACCTCGTTCCCGACGAGGCCTATTACTGGCTTTGGTCGAAGGTTCCCTCTGCCGGCTACTATGATCATCCGCCGATGATTGCCTGGTGGATATGGTTGTCGACCATGATTTGCGGCAACAGCATTTTTGCAATACGGCTGATGCCGGTTCTGTCGATCGCGGTGACTTCGGCCGCCACTTACCTCACCGCATTGGAGCTCTTCGACGACCGAAGCATCGCGACACGAGCGACGATCTGGCTGAACGCAATGTTTCTGATCGGCCTGGAGCTGATCTTTGCGACGCCTGATGCTCCATCCACGATGTTCT
>JAGWJK010001233.1 GCA_028865845.1 Rhizobiaceae bacterium | reverse complement strand
CGCTTCGGCCACGTGCGGCGCGTCTGCCGGGATTGCCATGACGTCGAACCACATTTGCGCCTGCTTCGGGATCGCATAGTCGACATTGACGCCGTTCTTGGCGTCGGCAGCGCGATTGCGTGCCTGCAAAACGTCGCCGGAGTAACCGAAGGCGATGCAGATGTCGCCGTTGGCAAGCGCGTTGATATATTCGGAGGAATGGAACTTGCGGACGAACGGCCGGATCGAGGTCAGAAGGGCCTGCGCCTTGGCAAAGTCTTCCGGCTTGGTCGAGTTGGGATCGAGGCCGAGATAGGCGAGCGCGGTCGGAATGACGTCCTTCGGCGCATCGAGCATATAGATGCCGCAATCCTTGAACTTGGCGGCCACCTTGGGATCGAAGATCACGTCGAGTGTCGGCTTGTCGTCGGTGCCGAGGATCTGCTTCACCTTGTCGACGTTGTAGCCGATACCATTGGTGCCCCACATATAATCGACGGCATATTCGTTGCCGGGATCATAGGTGGAGATGCGTTTCATCACCATGTCCCACATATTCGAGATGTTCGGCAGCTTCGACTTGTCGAGCTTCTGGAAGACGCCGGCCTTGATCTGGCGCTGCAGGAAGTCCGCGGTCGGCACGACGATGTCGTAGCCGGACTTGCCGGCAAGCAGCTTGGTCTCCAGCGTTTCGTTGGAATCGAAGGTATCGTAGACCACCTTGATGCCGGTTTCCTTGGTGAAATCGGCAAGGATCGAATCATCGATATAATCCGACCAGTTGTAGATATTGACGACTTTGTCTTCCGCATGGGCAACCGTCACCAGCGAAACCGCAGCAAACGCGGTCGCGGCGAGCCGGGCAAGAATGGACTTCATGGTCTCTCCTGTTTGTTCAAGGACATCTTGACGATGCCCAACCCTCTGTTTTTCCCGTCAGACTAGAAAGGAATTCTGACGGCCACAAGGGGGAAAAGTAAGCCAGGTTGAGCTTTCGCAGTTTTCGGAAAACCTCCCCGCTCACCCCGCGGCAGCCAAGCATAGCCCGATCAGCGCACGCGATTGTGAACCAGCCGGCCTCTTCGCGCGTGTACGCTACGGCGAGCTTTGCTAACATCGACCCGCCCCATCCCGAAGGCTCGGCCTTCCATCCGTTCACGCAGCCCTGCCCCATCGGCAAAATCACCCGCATTCAGGGAGTTTCACCATGCAGTATCAAAAGTTCGGCAATACCGGCCTCAGCGTCTCGCGCCTGTGCTTGGGCACGATGACCTTCGGCCTGCAGATCCAGGACGAGGGCGTGGCGCACGCCATTCTCGACAAGGCGACTGATGCCGGCGTCAATTTCATCGATACCGCCGATGTCTATCCGCTTGGCGGCGGCGAACAGCTTGCCGGCCGCACCGAGGAAATCGTCGGCAGCTGGCTGAAGGGAAAGCGCGACCGCTACATCGTCGCAACCAAGGCCGTCGGCAAGGTTGGCCCTTCCTCCTGGGACCAGGGTGCCTCGCGCAAGCATCTCCTCGACGCCATCGACGCCTCGCTGCGCCGCCTCGGCACCGACTATGTCGATCTCTACCAGCTGCATTCGGACGACCGCGAAACTCCGCTCGACGAAACGATCGAAGCCCTCGACGTCATCGTGCGCTCGGGCAAGGCGCGCTATATCGGCGTGTCGAACTTCCTCGCCTACCGGCTAGCGCTGGCGCTCGGTCGCGCCGACTTCCTGCGTGCAGCCCGTTTCGTGTCCGTGCAGCCGCGCTACAACCTCT
>JAGWJK010000137.1 GCA_028865845.1 Rhizobiaceae bacterium | reverse complement strand
CGCGGATCTGGTCGAGCGACAGTTCCGGAATGGCGGTGTCACCGCGCCGCAGTTCGGCGATCAGCCTGTGGGCGTTCAGGATGGCCTGCTCGCCACCCTTGACGGCTACGTAGGTCATGCCACGCTCCCCATCTTTTCGACGACTTGTATGGTGCGCGGCAGGCTAATCAGTTCGTTCCCGCAACTGAAAACGATATCAAGTCCGCGGGGATAGAGTTCGCGGTTCAGATCCCAGAGAGACCAGAACCAGGACGGCAAGCCTGCGATGGCAACCACACTCGACCCCTTGATGCCGGGGCCGCTCCATGTCATCGACGGTCCTCCGGTCAACGAAGGCACCTGCATAATGATCGTGGTCGAGCGCTCCGGATATTCGATGTCGCCCTGATGGAATGCAGACAGGGACGGCATGCTTGCTGGGTCGGTCACGATCGCGAAGGTGGCTGCCACGGTCTCTGTGATGACAGGCAGTCCGCAATGAAACCGAAGCCATGCCGATGCTTCTTCGGAGTGCGACTGCAGCCATACCGGCGTTTCAAAGTCCATCAAGGCCAGGCAGAGAGCGGCCGTTGCCGATCCGAAGGGTGCAGGATCATCGACCCGGATACAGGTCGAAACAATTCGACCCGCATAGGCGGTCGCCAGCATTGCGGCCCGGAATGTCGCCTGCGCCTCGACCACCGGATCTGTGAACCCCGGCTTCAGCGCGGCGTTTGCTGACGCTGTCGTGGCGTTTGCTATCGTGTTCATGCTGGATCCTCGCCCCGAGCGACCGTGAAGAATTCGACCTTGGTTGACGCCGCCTTGCGGCTACGCTCAACCCTCCGCGCATCGGCTTTCGCCTTGAGCGGCTCGATGACCGTCGCCAGAATTTCTTTGCGCCGATCATCGCGCTGAAGCAGTGCGTCGAGAACCGCGGCAGTCTCTGCCTGGCGCCTGCTCCGGCCTTGGGCATAGCCGTGCCCGACGCCGCCGTCGGCCAGGCGGATCGATGCACGGGCAACCGTCATTTCGCCGAGATTGAAGACCGTACCGGTACCACCCGCGCGACCGCGCACCATGACGAGACCGACATGCGGCGCCTTGAGCCGTTCGAATTTCACCTCGGAGACGATGCTGTTGGCCAGCGCCTCCAGCTCTCCCTTATGGGCGCGCGACATCACGCCCAGCCACGCGGATCGCTCCGCAATGGCAGCCCGCTCGTTTTCCATAATCGGTCTTGCCTTCGCTTAGTTTCCAGAGAGCCCAAGGCCCTCACATGTATTGGTGGCCTGTCATCCAGATGTTCTTAATGACCGGTACGCCGTCGACGAGACGAACACGCAGAAGGTCCGCCCGCAGCCCTTGCGCGATCCGCCCACGATCCTTGAGGTGGAGGAGGTCCGCAGGCGTGCTGGTCACCATCGCAACCGCCTTTGCCAGCTCAACGCCGCTGCTCGCGATCTTGAAGGCCGCGTGCAGCAGGCTCCCCGGCACATAGTCCGAAGTCAGCATGTCGAGCAGTCCAATTTCCGACAGATGAGCGGCACTGACATTGCCAGAATGAGAGCCGCCGAGAATGATGTTCGGCGATCCCATGACAGTCTTCATTCCGACCGCTCTGGCACGCTCGGCGGCGGCAACCGTGGTCGGGAACTCGCTGATGAGAATTCCGTCTTCCCGCGCTTCGTCGACATCTGCCAGAGTGGTATCGTCATGGCTTGCCATCGGAATGCCACGCACCTCGCAGAGCTTACGCAGAGCTGAGCGGTGTCCTGGCACGATCTCCGCCTGCTGCTTGCGCCAGGTCGTCATGTCGGCTTCGAACTCAGCGTCCGTCCAGATCTTGACGCCCTTTTTCTGGTACATTTCACGGAACTTGACCGTGTCATGCCACTGGCGCTGGCCCGGCGTGTGATCCATCATGCTGACGAGCCTGACGGCAGGATTGTCGATATGCCGCTCGACGACGGGCATGACGCTGGGGTCGCAGAGCTCACATCGAAGGTGAAGGAAGTGATCGGCTTTCAACACACCCGCGGAACGAGCCTGCTCGATTGCGCCGATCGCTTTGTCGAGCATCGCGGTCCGTTTCCCGCCGCTGTGGAAGTCCCCGATCGAGACCGAATCGAAGACGGTGGTGATACCGCTTCCAAGCACCTGCCAGTCATGCCCGATCACTGCGCTGAGCATTTCCGGCCATTGGACCGTCGGCCGCGGATGGATATGCACCTCAAGATTGTCGGTGTGGATGTCGATGAGACCAGGAAGCAGGTAGTCACCTTCGCAATCCAAGCTGCCCTTTTCTTCGCATCCCTCCGATACAGAGGCAATCGCATTCCCTTCGATCGACACCGAGCCGACCACGACCCGGTCATCGAGCACGATCTGTGCGTTTGACAGAAGCCTATTCATGGGCATGACCTACGCCAGACGCCGCGTGGGCGGCGCCGCCGTCCTTTTCCGAGGGCAGAAATACTGTCACTCCGGCGTTCGCCAGAGCATCTGCCAGCTCGGCAGGCGGCGCCTCGTCGGTGGCAAGGAAGTCGAATTCGTTGAGGCCGCGAACAACCTGGGCGTCGCGACGATTGAATTTGGCATGGTCGACGACGAATGCGACCTGGTGCGAACGGTCTGCAGCAGCCGCGCCGATGACTTGATGCTGTTTGCTGGGAGCGAGCGCGCCATGAACAGAACTCATACCGCTGGCACCGAGTAACGAAAGATCGAAAAGGCGCCCCTCGAAGTTGCTCAGCACCTCGTATCCGTCCAGCGCCCTCGACGGATAGTGGATTACTCCGCCCAAAAGATTGACCGTACAGCGTTGCGACGATGCGATCGTCAGGCCGATGTCGATCGAATTGGTGGTGACCGAAAGCCTTCTGTCGCTTCGAGCGATCTCCTCCGCGACTAGAAGCATCGTGGAACTTACACCCATGAAGATGTTCATGTCGTCCTTAAGCATCTCCATCGCAGCTTTTGCCGCGAGGATCTTCACCGCACGGTCAACATCCATGCGTTCGGACAGCGGACGCCGTGCTGTCAGATCGAATATTCTCGCCGGCACCGCACCGCCATGGACGCGGCGAAGCTTGCCCGCTTCCTCGAGCGCGCGAATGTCACGGCGAATGGTTTCATTGGCAACCGAGAACCGCTTCGCAAACTCACCTACGGATACGACGTGACCCTGGTTGATCAGCGCGAGGATGGTCTGCTGACGCATGGCGCCCATGCTCGCGCTCTTGCCATTTTGATCATCGCGCTCCGACATGAGCACTCCTTTCGCCGTGAAATTGACTTCGACGCCAATTTACTTGGAGTGCATTACAAGATGATGACATTTGTGGCTTTCTGTTCTAATTAGTCCGTAATTGTTCGTGTTGCCACATTTTGAGTGAAAATGGCTCACTCACAGGCGCGCGAAGGAGAGAGTTCGGAACGCGCTCGTGAACCAGTTCGAGGGTATCAGTTTCACACGACTAAGACGTCGCTTCGCGATGGGATGCGAGCGTATGTGCCAGCCAGACGGCGACATGTGCCGAGCAGAGATCCGGTGCCGGACGGATGAGGCATACCAAGTTTGTCGGACCTGAGGGGCAACGGGAAGGACGACCCACTCCCCTCTTCCGTCCGTTCGCTGATCGCACAAAACTAGAAGCTCTCAGTGACGCATGCAATCGCACCGGGACAAGTCCACCGCATGTCTGGCTGTTGCGCGATCGGTGGCGTCCTAAGGAAGACATCCTTTGCTATATTTAGTCTTATGGTTGCGACCCGCCTCATTACGTTTCCTCCTGTAACCGAGTGATTGATGATGTCGATCGTCGGCGCGATGCCACACGTCGCGAACCCCAATTTAACAAGAATGGCTCTGCGGCAGGTGAGGTTGAAGACGGCTCCGCGACCTCACCTGTAACTTCATCCCCGCGAAGTTTTTTAGACCCAATGGGGCATTGCGAGGCCGCCCTCGAACAGGCTGTTCCGTCTCGATGCCGAGTCAATTCGTGCGGTCGCGTCGGAGCGGCCGAGGTTTAGGCCGCCACCCCAAAGATTATTGTCGACTATTGGGTCTTCGGTAGGAAAATGGCCCTGAATACAGCCGCGGACTTAGTTGTGGGGAGCGAGGCTAGGTCCTGAAAATACTTGACGCCGATCTCGCAATTTTTCGTCGGATCGCCCGCGGCTAGCGACGAGAATTGTTTCAGCTCCTCCTCCGAGAACGGTGCAGGTCCTTGAAGGAGCGCCTCCCTCATGTAGCCTGCGACCGCGTCGCTGTCGGGCTTTGTGGCTGCAGTCTTCATCCCTTCGCCATAGGCGTCAACAAGCGCGGCACCCATCTCGCTGCCAAGTGCCCGTGCGTCTGGGGAGTATGCGAATGGATCGAAGTCCCGACCCGTCACGAGCGCCGCGCATTGCACAATGTTCTCCCTCTGCAGTATCTGCTCGACCTTCGATGCCGCCTGCAGATAGGCGGCAAGGGGCTGGTCGGTACCGCGGGCCGCGCCGGCGGACAATTCAGCGTTCAGGCTCGTCGTCGCATCTATCAGCTTTTTCTTCTGGACGTCCGTCAGGCTGCCGTCTGGAGCGGCTTCTTCGGTCGCTGTGGCGAGTATTGGCCCCATGTATCTCTGCCACAGCGCTGGGTCGATTGCCGCAAGTTTACGAAAATGGGGAAACTGCGTGAAGAGCGCGCCTTCTATGCGTTCCTTCGGAGAGTCGTAATGGGGATCGTTCCCAAGCTGGCCGCTCAAGGACTGCACGGTCATGAGGACGACTATTGCACCCAGGGACAGGGGCAGCGCCATTCGGGTCAGCCTGGGCCATTTCCACCGCAGAAACATTGAAAGAGGCATGGCGAAGATCAGGCCGCCGAGGAGAAACCCGACACAACGAGCCGGCGTGTCCGCGTCCCGATGCACGGTGATCGCCATTAAAACCGCGAACCCAATCACGAAATAAACAAGGAGAACTACCAGCGTCGACTTCCATCCAACGGATGGAGGCCTTCCCGCGACTGCGGGGGTCTCCGCGGGCGGGGGAGGACTTGGTACGGCCTGAGGCGCACGTCCTTCTATCCGCCTCAACAGAGCGTCGTATTCGTCGGCGCTGATCTCGCCGGCAGCGAGCCGTCTCGAAAGAATGTCCTTGGCGTTCTCGGGTTGGGTCATTGCGCACCATCGGCCGATGCGGCCGCCTGTCCCTCTGTTGCTTCTCTCTGAATTCCATTCTCGATCCCCCAGGCCAGAACCTCCACCTGCTTGTCGCGAGGCAGGAACTGGGTGGCCCAGAACACTGGCACGAACAGCAGGAACGCAGGCTGGTTTCCGTGGATGCCGAAGCTGTTCGCGAGCCACTCGGCGGGCGCTGCGTGAAACGCCGCCGCGCCCGCTGTGAGTTCGAGCTTCCGCATGGCCGGCCACTCCGGGTGACGGGAAACGGCGAGCGCGGTAGCGTCCGGTGCGATTTCCGCAACCGGTGGCATGGTTCCGACAATAAGGCTGCCCCCGCCGAGGAACAGCGGATATCCAATCGCCACGACGGCGAGCACGAAGAGGATCTGGAGGGTCGAAAACACGAACCTCCCGATGCTTACCGTCTTTTCCGGCACCGGTTTCCTCGTCTCCTTGTAGACGAAGGGCACGTTATGCGGCAGCTCGCCCGTCCTTTGACGGATGTCCACCTTCTCGATGAAAGGCTTGAGCCCCTCCTCGTTGAACCTTTTTGGAACGGTCAGCGCCGATTGGCCTCGGCGCTCGATCGTCACGCGTCCGTCGGCGACGTCTACGAGATAGGCTTCCTTCCAATCGACTTGGACGATCCTGCTCTCGTGCCTGCGGCCCGTATACTGGAACGATGACGCGTAGATGATCCCATCATTCATCACGAAGACGTAGTAGTCCTCCCGCAGAAGGATCGGCTTTCTTGAAAACAGGCCGTAGAAGAGGCCCATCGGGTACTCGTCGAATATGTGGATGTCCGATACAAGGTTGTCCCGCCAGACCCTCGTGCCGTCGCCGCGTTCATGCAGCCACGGATTTTTCACCGAACCGTCGGCGTCCTTCAACCATTCCGAATAGTCGCGCATGGAAACCCCTCTCCACGAGCGAAGATTTCATCCAAAGGTTGTTACAGTCAAGCAGTAGAGGTGGCAACCAGCCTACTCAATTCAGCTCATTCCGAAGCGATCGCCTCGCCACTTGTTGTAGCCTGTGACGCCGCCTGGAGTGGGAAAAGGCAAGTGTGTTTCGGAAAGTTGCCCCGTTCGGTAGCAGATGCCTCCAAGACGGCTCGCAACCCGAAGCGGACTTCAAATATCACGAAAATCGAATGGTCTGACGTAGGATCACAACGGCTTCCAACACCGATGGTCCATAAATTGGTGGCGGATCATGTCGTTCGCAAAACTCTCGCCAAATGAAAAGCGTCAGCTCTGCGCCGTCAGTCGGCGTCTCCCCTGGACCGTGCGAAAGCTGCTCGAGCAGCCGGTAGCGATTGTCCTTCCAAAAAAGCTCTTCAACCCATCCATAGATCGGAATAGCGTGGAAATGAATCGGATAGCCTGGGGAATGCCCTTAGCGGCCAAGATAAACCCTTTGGGCGCCGAGAGCGTTCAGCGCATGTTGCACCGTCGCCAACACTATTCCCATCGATCCCAGTGCTTCGGCAGAAAGGTCGCTTAGATCATTGGTGGCTATAGTCGAAGAAATCATGAGGTAGCCAGGAAGGGCCGAATTGATGCGGTGGCTGACCGACCAGGTAGTAGTCCGAGCGATCTGATATCGCTGAGGAATGTCACGGTCTTTGATCATGATTTCATCCCACTTTGCGCGTTTGTCCTGGCAACGTCCGCTCTTGAAGCGAATCCGCCTTAAATGGTTTTGACGTTGAGGTATTTGCTACCGAAGATGACGAAAGCAGTTGTCAGAATGTGTACACTCTCTTTGCCGAGATTTGCTTCGACAAAAAATATGCGACATCCCTTGCTTCGTCTCGGTAGACATCGACCAGGGCGCTGCCTGGGTCTGATGCCATCCCAACAAATTCCGCAAACTCAACCAGGCTCACGCCCGACACCTCTTTGTCGTCAGCGATCACGTCGGAGAGCTGGAAATCTCCCCATGCTGCGTACACGTCGTTAAACTGCCGATCGATGTACTCGTCGCTCAAGACGGCGTCGCGTCGGTACGAGAACAGGAAGCGTATCGACACCTTCTCTGGCGAAAGACCAAGTTCCTCTTCCAACTCTCTTTCGACCGTATCCATGCTGCTCTCTCCGGTGTCGACGTGACCAAGAACCGAGATGGTCAGCGCACCGGGAAAGTGATCGACGGTCAACGAGCGTCGCTGGAGAAGCAGCCGACCTTTTGCATCGAACAGGTAGAGGTGAATTACCCTATGCACTTTTCCCAGCCGATGAATGTCCAACCTCGAAAGTACTTCACCAGTCCGCAGCCCGCAGTCGTCCAGAACGTCGATCGCATTCTTCATGGCTTCTTTCCGATCCCCCGTCTCATTTGGCAGATGTAAATCCGCTATTTGGTGGCGAAAGCCGTCGACATTAAACAATTTGGGCGCGATCTCACCGCACTTGTGGTCATGGCGACCGAGCCCGGCAAACCGCTGAAATGATGGTTGGATGCGCTAGTGGGCGAAGGTATTCGGCTTCGCTCAACTGGACCCATGCCAACTCGGTATGCTCCTCGCCGAGTAGTCTTGGGAGACCGTTTAACCACTCGGTCACGACGTATAAATGGTAGTTGGCGTCAGTTTCATCGTCACTAAAAACCCCGAAATAGCGGAAGATGGCGGGTCTCAATCCAACCTCCTCTCCGGCCTCCCTGATTAGAGCGTCGTCAAGCGCTTCGTTCTTATCCACATGGCCGCCGATAAAATCCCAGTGTCCGGGGAACTGTCTTTTGTGACCGGCTCGTCGAGCCATCAAAACGCGACCGTCCTGAATGAATGCCGCTAAAACGATAGCTTTCAATTGCGCTACTCCTGCCTGTAGCAACCGTGCAAGATTCTCCTGATGGCCGCAATGAGGTAACAACTGTCACCAGACTACTAGCCGCCGGAGCACATAGGATCGCGGTGATCCATTAGTGGTATTTGCTACCTAATTGCGGACATGTGCCGAACGAAGTTCCCGTACCTGACGAACGGGACATCTGATGAAAGGATGTGATGTCCAGCACTTGGCAGTGGGATGCCTGGCCAGTGGTGGCTGCGACGGCATATTGATCGGTAGCCTCCAACCTGTTCGGAAGCTCTTAGGATCGACTGGACATTCGTGCCATCAAACCCAATATGGGTGCATCCACACCAATTATGGGTGCAACGTGTCCGCCATAGACTTCATGCTGTCGAAACGGCAGCAAAACATGCTTGGGGCACTCCTTCTTCATCCAGACCGGCAGTATGGATCGAACGAGCTGATCGCGATTGGCGGCCCCGGTTACGGGGGCGGAAAGAGAATCCTTGACGAATTCGAACGCGCGGGGATCGTCGTGAAGGTCGCCCGCGGCAATCAGCGCCTTTACTCAGCGAACACCCGCCACCCTATCTATCCTGAGCTGCGCTCAATTTGCTTTAAGACATTCGG
>JAGWJK010001232.1 GCA_028865845.1 Rhizobiaceae bacterium | reverse complement strand
CTCATCATCGGCGTGCTCTTCACCATTCGCCTTGTCATGGGAATAGCGCTCTTCAGTAAATCCAATCCTGCGTGGTTGCTAACATTTTCCGTCTTCTTTTTCTTTTCGCTCGCGGTCACAAAGCGCCATACAGAGATCATTCGTGCTGCGGTTACCGGGTCCCATAGTCTTGATAGCCGTGGCTACCGGGTTGAAGATGCACCGCTCACGCTGACGCTTGGGGTGTCCTCAGCAATTGCATCGCTTGTTGTGCTTGTTCTTTTCATCATCGAAGAGATGTTGCCGGCGAATATCTATAGCCATCCGCATATACTGGCCGGCATGCCGCTCATCCTCGCGATCTGGTTGGGTCGTATCTGGTTGCTGGCCCATCGTGGCAATATGAACGACGACCCGGTAAGTTTTGCGTTGCGCGATCGTATAAGCCTGGTGCTGGGCGGCCTTGTCGCCGTTGTTTTTGTGGCGGCGCTATGATTCGATTTTCAGAGTCGGATGAAATACGCTCCTGGGGCGGCGTGGTTAGAGAGCCACATAAAGTTGCCCGACCGTCGTGGTGCGATGAGCTATCGCAGGCCGTAGCGGTCGCCCGCGAAGACGGGTTGCCGCTTCTTGCGACGGGGCTGCGCCGGTCATATGGCGACATCTGCCTCAATCCGGATGGCGCCTTGCTGGATATGACGTCGCTAGACCGAGCGATATTCCTGGACCAGGAAAACTGTATCTTGCGGGCAGAAGCGGGCATATCTTTCGACATCCTGTTGAAAATACTGATAAGACAGGGCTTTTTCCTTCCCGTCACGCCCGGCACGCGTTTCGTCACCCTCGGCGGCGCTATCGCCAACGATGTACACGGCAAGAACCATCATGGAGCCGGTACGCTCGGGCGCTGGGTCAAGAGGATCGGTCTCATGCGATCCGACGGCAGCGAGATAGAGCTGACACCGCAGGACAATACCGGGCTCTTCGCTGCGACGGTCGGTGGTCTCGGGCTTACGGGCGTCATCACATGGGCAGAAATCGAACTTATCCGTGTCGGCAGTGCGGTCATGGATGTCGAGAACATTCCCTTCTCCAATCTCGACGAATTTTTCAGCATCGCCAAGGAAAGCGAAGATAGTTTCGACTATACTGTCTCTTGGATTGACTGCCTGGCGAAAGGCAAGAATCTCGGCCGTGGCCTCTTCACGCGCGGCAATCACGCACCGAAAGGTTCGCGATTGCCGACGAAATCCGATCCGAAATTGACGATGCCTTTGAACTTCCCCGGCTTCGTTCTGAACAAGCTGTCGATAGGCGCTTTCAACGGATTGTATTACTGGAACGGCACGCGTAAAGCCGGCCGCGGTAAGGCGCCGATACATCCGTTCTTCTATCCGTTGGATTCGATCGCCCATTGGTATCGCATGTACGGTAAGCACGGCATGTACCAATACCAATCCGCAGTTCCGCCGGAAAACGAAAGAGATGCGACCAAGGCCATGCTGGAGACAATTTCATCCGCTGGAGAAGGATCGTTTCTTGCTGTGCTCAAAACGTTCGGCGACAAACCGTCTCCCGGCATGTTGTCGTTTCCGAAGCCGGGTACGACGCTCGCACTGGACTTTCCCAATCGCGGTGCATCGACTTTACAATTGATGGCTCGGCTAGATGCGATTGTGCGTGAAGCCGGCGGCAGGCTTTATCCTGCGAAGGATGGCAGAATGTCGGCAGAGATGTTCCGGCTCGGTTATCCTCGATGGGAAACATTTGCCCAACACGTCG
>JAGWJK010001231.1 GCA_028865845.1 Rhizobiaceae bacterium | reverse complement strand
CGTCAATTTCCTTGAAAGAGGCGCGTTTGTTCATGGGATGACGATGCAGGAGGCGAGTACCGCGCTTTTTGCGATGTTCCAATGAAGGACGCGGTGCATGTCGCGCTTTCGGATCGATATACCAGACTTGCTTTTGATAGGCCCGTAGTCGGTCATCAAGAGAAAATACATTAGTAAAATCGCAGGGATGCCGATATCGTGGCATCTCATCAAAAGGGAGGAATGCTTCATGAATCTCGTAAGGATGGTGGCGGTTGTCTTCTTCGCAATTGCCCTTGCATTGTCGAGTGCCGTCTCAGCGGAGGCGGCTTCGGCGCGGGTGACGGGTTCGGTTCAAGTTCGATCGGGACCGGGCAATTCATATCGTGTCGTCGGTCGGTTGCACCGGGGAGACAGGGTGGACGTCAATCGCTGCTCCTCGTCGCGCAGATGGTGCCACGTCAGCTCGCGGCATACCCGTAGCGGCTGGGTCAATTCCCGGTTCCTGGACCGCGTTTCCGGCCGCGGCAGCAGCCGTGGCGGCGTGTGCTTTTACGGCGCCCGCGGCTATGTGTGCCTCGGTCGATAGGCTTTTATCGTCGCGCGCGGTGTTTCAGGTCGAGACGCCGCTGCGATCGGTTTCGGTCTCGCGTCCCAGAAGTTCGGACACCCACCGGCTGGATGGATGATGGCGGCAGAATGTCACCAGCGCGATCGAGATCGGGACGCCGATGAACGCGCCGAAGATGCCCCACAGGTAGCCCCAGGCGAAAACGGAAAACAGCACGACGACGGGCGAGAGCGAAAGTGCGTTGCCGGATACGCGCGGCTCGATATAGCTGCCAAGCGTGAATTGTATGACGTTGAGGCCGAGTAAGATCGCAAGCGCCGATTGCCAGTTGTCGAACTGGATGAGCGCAAAGGCCGTGGGGACCAGCGTCGCCACCAGCGGACCGATAAACGGTATGTAATTCAGAACGAAGGCGATGGCACCCCATTCTTTCGCAAGGGGCAATCCGAAGGCGGCGGTGAATACCCAGACGAAAAGGCCGGTCGCGATGCTCATGATCGTCCGGATCCACATGTAACGACGAAGTTTCCGCGCGGTTTGCCGGCTGCCTTCGAGCAGCAGTTTTCTTGCTGCGGGATTTTGCATTCCCTTGATCCGGCTCTCGAAATCCTCGACTTCTATCACCCCGAGGAGAAGATAGGTCAGAGCGATCAGCCAGAAGCTGAACGTACTGTTGAGCCGGCTCGTCACGGTCTGGACGGCGCGCAGCACCGAAGCTGCGCCGACATTGTCGGCCCAGAGCACATCGACGTCGATGCCCTGTTCCTCCAGCCATTGACGGACTTCTTCATATTGCTGCTGGAAGCGCGCGGCATTGGAGACCATCCATCCGCCCACCCGGCCGAAGGACCAGGTGACGATCCAGCCGAATGCTAGGAGGGCAAGCATCATCACCGCCAACGTCACCAGAAGCGCGACATATTTTGGAAGGAAGGCCTGCATGCGATGCTGTACCGGCCACAAAAGGGCAATGGCCAAAAGCGCGAATGCAAGCGGCGCAAAAACCGTTGCGCCGGCCGGCAGCATGGCGATCACCAGAAGCACTGCAATGACGACTTGGGCCGAGGGAACTGTTCGATATCGTCCGGCCCGCATTATTGTCCTCAGATGGTCGCGTCAGAGCGTGTTCTTGAATATCCGGCCGTCTTTCATGACGACCTTCAGGTTTTTCTCAGGCTGCTCAACCAGCTTGATGTCGTCAAGCGGATTGCC